>DATIVM010000394.1:0-4838 GCA_035465975.1 Usitatibacter sp. | reverse complement strand
ATGCGCGCATTATCGCACCGGATAGATGGCGACGAGGGCGTATACCGCGGCCGCGCAAACGGCGAAGAGGAGGGCGGCGATCCACGCCGGGCGCATCGCGGGCTCGCCCGTGCCGGGCGGCGCTTCCATCCGCCCGTGCAGCATCGGCCCCACGAGCCGCGTGCCCCATGCGAAGCGATAGACGACGATCGCCGCGACGTGCAGGACGACGAGCGCCACGACCGCCCACTCGTTCGCGGAGTGCAGCGCGCTCATGCGGCTCACGGTTTCGTTGGAGACCTTCGCCGCGAGCGGTCCCTGGGTGGCGATCTCGTCGTCCGAGAAGAGGCCCGTCGATGCCTGGAACGCGAGCGCGAGGAGCATCGCGAGCACCATCCAGCCGCCGGCCGGATTGTGCCCCGCGACGAACGGGTGGCGCCCGGCCAACGTGTCGCGGACGTAAGCGAGCGCCGCGCGCGGCCCGCGCAGGAAGCGCGCGAAGCGCGACGTTTCGCTCCCGGCGAAACCCCAGGCGATGCGGAAGAGGACGAGGGCGAGGATGGCGTAGCCGCTCCTGAGGTGCCACGCCATCCAGTCGCCGCCCGCCTTGCCCGTGGTGAACGAGAACACGACGAGCGCGGCGAGCGTCCAGTGGAAGATCCGGGTCGGGAGATCCCAGACCCGGATGCGCCGCGCCGCCGAAGTCACTTCGACTTGTAGTCGTCGTGGCAGGACTTGCAGGCCTTGCCCGTCTCGCCCACCTGCTTCTTGAGGCTCGCGAGGTCGCCCGCGGCCTGCGGCAGCATGGCGACCTCGTTCTGCATGTGCTCGAGCTTCTTCTTGAAGTCGTCCATGTTCTTCCAGATCTCGGGCTTCGCCTTCGTGTTGCCGCCCTTCTCGGTGCCCTCGCCGAAGAAGCGTCCGGGGAGCGCGGCGAGCTTCGGCAGCGTCTCGGCGGCGCGCTGCGCCTCGGCCTTGTCGAACGGGCGCTCGCCCTTCGCCATGTCGGTGAGCGCCTTGAAGTTGTAGCCGATGAGCGCCATCGTCGACTGGCGCAGGTGGATCTGGTCCTCCGGCTTCAGCTGTTGCGCGGAGGCGGGAAGGGCGGTTGCCGCCAGGCAAAGCGCGGCGATCGCGACTGCTTTCTTCATCGGGAATTGCTCCTCTGGGTGGGTGTCGGGTGCGGGTGGATAGCTGCCGATTATGGAGGAAAATCGAAGGACGACGATCAGACCGGAGACTCCCATGGGCGATGCACGCATTGAAAAAGACACCTTCGGCCCCATCGAAGTGCCGGCCGAGCGGCTGTGGGGCGCCCAGACGCAGCGCTCCCTCGAGAACTTCCGGATCTCGGGCGAGCGCATGCCCGCCGAGCTCCTCCACGCGCTCGCGTGGGTGAAGCGCGCGTGCGCCGCGGTGAACGAAGCCCTCGGAGCGCTAACAGCGGAAAAGGCCCGCGCCATCCGGTCGGCCGCGGACGAGGTGCTCGCCGGGCGCTGGCCCGACGAGTTCCCGCTGGTGGTCTGGCAGACTGGCTCGGGGACGCAGTCCAACATGAACATGAACGAGGTGCTCGCGAACCGCGCGAGCGAGCTCCTCGGCGGCGCCCGCGGCGAGGGCCGCAAGGTGCACCCCAACGACGACGTGAACCGCGGCCAGTCCTCGAACGACGTCTTCCCGACCGCCATGCATGTGGCCGCCGTCGTCGGGATCCGCCGGCGCGTGCTGCCGTCCCTCATGAGGCTGCGCGAGACGCTCGCCGGGCGCGCGAGCGCGTTCCGCGACATCGTGAAGATCGGCCGGACCCACCTGCAGGACGCGACGCCCCTCACCCTCGGCCAGGAATTCTCGGGATACGTCGCGCAGCTCGACCACGCGCGGCGGCACATCGAGGACTCGCTGCCGCACCTCTCCGAGCTCGCGCTCGGCGGCACCGCCGTGGGCACCGGGCTCAACGCGCACCCCGAGCTCGGCCGGCGCGTGGCCGAGGAGCTCTCGCGCCTCACCGATTGCCCCTTCGTGACGGCGCCCAACAAGTTCGAGGCGCTCGCCACCCACGACGCGATGGTGAACGCGCACGGCGCGCTCAAGGGCCTCGCCGCCTCGCTCATGAAGATCGCGAACGACGTGCGGCTGCTCGCGAGCGGTCCGCGCTGCGGCATCGGCGAGATCACGATTCCCGAGAACGAGCCGGGGAGCTCGATCATGCCGGGGAAGGTGAATCCCACCCAGTGCGAGGCGCTCACGATGGCCGCCTGCCAGGTGATGGGCAACGACGTGGCGATCAATTTCGGCGGGGCGCAGGGCCACCTCGAGCTCAACGTCTTCAAGCCGCTCATCGTGAACGCGTTCCTGCAGAGCGTGCGGCTGCTCGCCGACGGCATGGCGAGCTTCGAGGAGCACTGCGCGCGCGGCATCGAGCCCGACCGCAGCCGCATTGCCTCCCTGGTGCACGGCTCGCTCATGCTCGTCACCGCGCTCGCGCCTCGCATCGGCTACGACCGCGCCGCCGAGATCGCGAAGAAGGCGCACCGCGAGCGCACGGGGCTGCGCGAGGCGGCGATCGCGCTCGGTTACGTGAGCCCCGAGCAGTACGACGAGTGGGTGCGGCCCGAGCGCATGGTCGGCAATCCCGCTCAGTAGCGCGGCGGATTCGGCGTCTGGTCGGGGGGCGGGTCCGTCACCGGCGGCGGCGGCCTGGGCTCCTCGACCGGCGGCGTCTGGTCGGGAGGCTTCGGCGGGGGCTGCTGCGGCGGCCGTGGCCGGGGCGTCGGGTCGGTGGGCGAATCGGGCGGTTCCGGCGTGGGGGTATGCGCGTGTCTCTCGGTCATGTCTCGATTCCCAGGCTGCGTTTCATGGCGGCGGTGAGCGTCTGCGGCGAGCGCCGGAAGGTCTTCCAGGGGTCGGACCGCAGCCCCTGCAGGCGCCGCACGACGTTGCCGGCGTGGAAGCTCGCGGGCTTCGTGCGCCCGCCGAGCTCGTCCCAATGCAGCGGCGTGGACACCGGGGCGCCCGGGCGCGCGCGCACCGAGTACGCGGCGACGGTGGTGGCGCCCGGGGCATTGCGCAGGTAGTCGACGAAGATGCGCCGCGTGCGCTCGCGCTTCGCCATGTGCGCCGTGAAGCGCTCCGGCTCCTCCGCGGCGAGCGATTCGGCGAGCGCGCGCGAGAACGCCTTCACCTCGTCCCATTCGTGGCGCGGGGCGAGCGGCACCGCCACGTGCAGTCCCTTGCCCCCGCTGGTCTTCACGAACGACTCGAGCCCCAGGGCCTCGAGCCGCTCGCGCACGAGGCGCGCGGCCGCCATCACCTCGCGCCACGGCACCGCCGGATGCGGGTCGAGGTCGAGGACCATGCGGTCGGGCTCGGCGAGGTCGCCCGTGGTCGCGCCCCAGACGTGCATCTCGATCACGCCCTTCTGCACGAGGCCCACGACCGCCGCGGCGCTGTTCGCGACGGCATAGATGCCTTCGCCGCGGGACTCGGGGATCGCCACGCGCTCGATCTCGGGCGACCACGCCGCGTCGATGTGCTTCTGGTAGAAGCAGCCTTCGCCCGGCCCCTGCGGGCAGCGCACGAGCGAGAGCGGGCGCCGGCGCAGGTCCGGCAGCAGCCACTCCGACACCTCGTCGTAATAGCGCGCGAGCGCCTCCTTGGTGAGCCCGAGATCCTCGAAGAGCAGGCGGCCCGGATGCGTGAGGCGCACCCCGGCGATCGTGACTGCCTCCACGCTGCGGACCGTCATCGCTCAGTGGCGCACCGACGGATCGCCCGCGTGCACGTGCGGGGTCCGCAGGGCCGGCAGGCGCAAGCGCTCCTCGCCGCCATCGCCCGCTGCCGCGCGCTCGCGCGGCGACCCGCGCTCGCGCGTGAAGCCATACACGATCAACGCGACGAGCGCCGCGAGGCCGAGCAACGCTCCGGTTCTCATCGGCGCCGTCCCCCGATCGCCCGTCAGGCGGCGCGCCGGTGGTGGGCCGTGCCGCGGGCGGTGGAATGCTTGCGGCGCGCCTTGGCGGCGGCGCGCTTGCGCGCGGGCCGGCGCGGCGCCCCCACCTCCTCGTCGTTCGCCGCTTCGCCGCGCTTGCGCGCCGCGAGGCTCTTCTCGAGCAGCGTCGCGAAATCGATCACCTCGGCCTCGCGCGGGCGCTTGGCCTTGGGCGCCTCCTTGAGGTGGCCCTGCGCCTTCTCCTCGATCATCTTCATCAGGTCCTCCCGGTAGGTGTCGCGGTACTGCGACGGGTCCCACTTCATCGTCATGTCGTCGATCAGGCGCTCGGCCATCTTGAGCTCGTTGGGCCGCACCTTCGCCTGCCCGAGGCTCTCCGGCACGTCGATGTCCTCCGCGGGCCGGATCTCCTCCTGGTAGCGCAGCGTGTTGAGGATCAGGTGGCGGCCGCGCGGGTAGAGCATGGCGAGGTGCTGGCGCGTGCGGATCACGACGTTCGCGATCGCGACCTTGCCGCTGCGCTCAAGGGTCTCGCACAGCAGCGCGTAGCCCTTCTCGCCGTGCTTCGCGGGCGCGGTGTAGTACGGCGACTCGTAGTAGAAGGGCGGGATCTCCGCGCCGTTCACGAAGCCCACGATGTCGATCGTCTGCGATGCCTCCACGTTGGCGCGCTTGAAGTCCTCCTTCTCGAGCGTCACGTAGCGGCCTTCCTCGTACTCGTAGCCCTTCACGATCCGGTCGTAGGGCACCTCGTCGCCGGTCGCCTTGTTGTAGCGCTTGTAGCCGACCGGTTGCAGGTCGCGGCGGTCGAGCATGGTGAAGTCGAGCTCGTCGGCCTGCTCGGCGGGGTAGAGCGCGACCGGGATGTGCACGAGGCCGCAGCGGACGCACACGAGGGGGTCGACGTGGT
>DATIVM010000393.1:0-25996 GCA_035465975.1 Usitatibacter sp. | reverse complement strand
CGGGCGCGGCGCGGTGGCTCCGCCGAACTCGCGGCGCGCGATCGGGTTGCGGTACTGCACGTCGCGGCGATGGTGCGGATCGTGCCGCCACTGGTGATCGCGATGGTCGCGGTCCTGGTAGTAGAACGGATGGCGGTCGTGCAGCCGCACGTGGTGCCGGTGCCAGTCGAAATCGCCGTAGAAGAAATCGACGCCGACCGGGATGCCAACGGTCCATGCGAAGCCGTAGTAATCGCCGGGATAGTAGTAACCGGGCCACGGCGACCACCACACCGGCGGATAGGAGGGCCACCACCAGTTTCCGTAGACCACGCGCGGATCGTAGTACGGGACGTACACCGTATCGGGCGACGGCGAATCGAGCGCGATCTCGCCGGCCTCGCGGGACACGACGATCTCGTCGGTGGTCGAGAGGTGGCCCGCGTCCATGGCCGCGCGGCGCAGGCGCTGCACGCTCGCCATCACGTTGTCCTGCCCGGTGAGGAACGCTTCGCCGAGGCGCTGCGTCCAGTCGAGCTGCTCGTCCATCTGCATGAGCACCTGCGGGAAGGCCACCAGCGACTTCACGCTCGGGTCCCAGTCCTGCGAATCGACCGCCGAGACCGCGTCCTCGCCGACCAGGTCCGGATGGGCGCGCGACCAGCGCGCCGCCTCCACGACTTCCAGCGGATAGGTGGACGCCATGAGGATCTGCGAGAGCAGCTCGTCCGGATAGAGCGCGACCGGCGCGAGGATCTGGTCCAGCTCCGCGTCGGTGAACGCGGCCTGGGGGGACGAATAGGCGGGCTGCGCCGCCTCCTCGTAATAGGTCTGGGCGAGCGCAAGGGGGGCCGCGAGGAACGCGGCGGCGAGGGGGATGGCCACGCGGGCGAGCATCTTCACGGGACGGGTCTCCTTATCCGCTGCTCATGCTATCCCCTTAACGCGCTAGGCCCGGGAGCGGTGGATCAAGGTTTTGCTTCAAATTGTGTCCGGGCTCCGGGGCCTCGCGGCGCCGTGCGCGCTCCGCCTCGAAGCGCTCGAGCGACCCGAAGATGTCCTCGCAGAGACGGGCCACCTCGCGGCCGGCTTCGGTGGGCTCGACGCGCCCGCCGCCGGTCACCAGCACCGGCTCGCCGACGGTCTCCGAGAGCTTCCGGAGCATTCCCGAGACCGTGGGCTGGGCGAGGCACAGCTCGCGCGCGGCGCGCGTGACGCCGCCCAGGCGCAGGCACGCCTCGAAGGCGATGAGCTGCGGCAGCAATCCGTGGCGGAAATACGGGCGGAATCGCGGTCGGGTCATGTGCGGCTCCAATGGCTCGTCAGCTCAAAGGTCTCGCTAACGAACCGGGCCGATGCCCGATTTGCCGGCCGCTCCGGGGCCGAAGCCCGTCATGACGAAGCGGTCGCTGAAGCTACTCCCCTTTGATAGGGAACGCCCGGCCCCTCCGGGGCGGGTACGCGATTCCTTTCTACCCCCGCGGATCGCCCCGCGCAATGCCTTTTCGCAAAGGCATCGCGAAAAACGATGGCGCCATCGCGAGGCGCGATGCCGGGCGCCGCGCGGGCGGACACAATCGGTTGCATGGACGCCCTCCTTTCGTTCCTCGGCGCCTTCGGGGCCATCGTGGTGATCAACCTGATGCTCTCGGGCGACAACGCCATCGTGATCGCGCTCGCCGCGAGGAACCTTCCCGCCCGCCTGCAGCGCAAGGCGATCGTCTTCGGCACCGTGGGCGCGGTCATCGTGCGCTGCGCCATGACGCTCGGCGTCGTGTGGCTGCTGCGCATCCCGGGCCTCCTCTTCGCCGGCGGCACGGCGCTCATCTGGATCGGCTACAAGCTGCTGCTCCCGGAGGCCGGCGACGGCGCCGGGCACATCGAGAAGCCGCACGACATCTGGGGCGCGGTGCGCACCATCGTCGTCGCCGACATGGTGATGGGCGGCGACAACGTGCTGGGCGTGGCGGGCGCCGCGCACGGCAGCTACGTGCTCGTCGTGCTGGGCCTCGCGACCAGCGTCCCGATCGTGGTGTGGGGCTCGACCTGGCTCCTCAAGTGGGTCGAGCGCCATCCCGCGATCGTGTACGTCGGCTCCGGGGTGCTGCTCTGGACCGCGGTGAAGATGATCGCCGCCGAGCCGCTGGCGCAGGACGCCCTGCGCAATCGCGTGCTGGTCGTGCTGCTCTACACGGCGGTCGTGGGCGGCGTGCTGGTGGCCGGGTTCCTGCGCAACCACCGCCACCTCGAATCGCGCATCCACGCGCGCCTCGCGGAATTCGCCAAGGCGATCTCCGCGCAGGAAGACCGTTCCCCGACGGGAGGTTCCATGAACGCCATCCTCGTCCCCATCAGCGACCTTCCCAGCTCACTCGACGCGCTGCAGCGCGCCGCGGCCGAGCACCGGCGCAATCCCACGCTGCGCATCCACCTGCTCAACGTGCGCCGGCCGCTCTCGGGGCGCGTCGCGCGGCTCGTGCGCCGGTCGCTGCGCCACGATTACTACCGCGAGAAGGGCGCCATCGCGCTCGAGCCCGCGCGCGCGATCCTCGAGCGCCAGGGCATCCCCTTCGACGCGCACGTGCTCGTGGGCGACGCCGCGGAGGTGATCGCCGAGGAGGCGAAGCGCCTGCGCTGCGACCGCATCCTCATGAGCACCGCGCGCCGCGGCTCGCTCACGCGGCTCCTCGAGGAATCGACCACCGAGCGCGTGCTGCACAAGACCGAGGTGCCGGTGGAGCTCGTGGTGAGCGACCGGATCGCGGAGTGGGAGCGCTACGCGGTGCCGGCGGTCATCGCCGCGGCGGGCGCGGCGATCGTCGCGACGCTCATCGGAGGGTAGGCGCGTCGCAACCCGCTACTGGCAGGCCTCGCACTCGGGGTTGTCGATGGAGCAGAACTTCGCTCCCTCGGCCGCGCCCTCGCCCGCCGCGGCCATCGCGGAGAGGCCGCCGCCCGCCGGCACCGCGTTGAGCTCGCCGCCCTTGCCGGTGGATTTCTCCGCCGAGGTCGCCGCGAGCGTGCGCAGGTAGTACGTCGTCTTGAGGCCGCGCACCCACGCGAGCTTGTAGCACTCGTCGAGCTTCTTGCCGGAGGCCCCCGCCATGTAGATGTTGAGCGACTGCGCCTGGTCGATCCACTTCTGGCGGCGCGCGCCCGCTTCCACCAGCCAGCTCGGCTCCACCTCGAACGCGGTCGCGTAGAGGCTGCGAAGCTCCGGCGGGATGCGGTCGATCTTCCCCACCGAGCCGTCGAAGTGCTTGAGGTCGTTCACCATCACCGCGTCCCACAGCCCCAGCTTCTTGAGCTCGCGCACCATGAACTCGTTCACCACCGTGAATTCGCCGGAGAGGTTCGACTTCACGAAGAGGTTCTGGTAGTTGGGCTCGATGGAGGCGGAAACCCCGACGATGTTGGAGATGGTCGCGGTGGGCGCGATCGCCACGCAGTTGGAGTTGCGCATGCCGTGCTGCCGGATGCGCTTCCTCAGCGCCTCCCAGTCCATCGTCTCCGAGAGGTCCACCTCGACGTAGCCGCCGCGCTCCTCGGAGAGGAGCTTGAGCGAATCCTGGGGCAGGATGCCGCGGTCCCACAGCGACCCGGCATAGCTCGAGTAGCGGCCGCGTTCCTGGGCGAGGTCGGTGGACGCCAGGTAGGCGTAGTAGCACACCGCCTCCATCGACTTGTCGGCGAAGTCGATCGCCGCCTCGCTCGCGTAGGGGATGCGCAGCTCCTGCAGGCAGTCCTGGAAGCCCATGATGCCGAGGCCCACCGGCCGATGCCGCATGTTGGAATCGCGCGCCTTCTTCACCGCGTAGTAGTTGATGTCGATGACGTTGTCGAGCATCCGCATCGCGGTGGAGATGGTCTTCCTGAGCTTGTCGTGGTCGAGCCGCCCGTTGCGGATGTGCGCGAGCAGGTTCACCGAGCCGAGGTTGCAGACCGCGATCTCCTGGCCGTTGGTGTTGAGCGTGATCTCGGTGCAGAGGTTGGAGGAGTGCACCACGCCCACGTGCTGCTGCGGGCTGCGGATGTTGCAGGCGTCCTTGAACGTGATCCACGGATGCCCCGTCTCGAAGAGCATCGTGAGCATCTTGCGCCACAGGGTCTGCGCGGGGACCTTCTTGAAGAGCTTGAGCTCGCCGCGCGCGGCCTTGCGCTCGTACTCGGTGTAGGCGTCCTCGAAGGCGCGTCCGAACTTGTCGTGCAGGTCCGGGCAATCCGAGGGCGAGAAGAGCGTCCAGTCGGCGCCCTCCATCACCCGCTTCATGAAGAGGTCGGGGATCCAGTTGGCGGTGTTCATGTCGTGCGTGCGCCGCCGGTCGTCCCCGGTGTTCTTGCGCAGCTCCAGGAACTCCTCGATGTCGAGGTGCCAGGTCTCGAGGTAGCAGCAGACGGCGCCCTTTCGCTTGCCGCCGTTGTGCGCGAGGCCGCCGGTCGTCATGTACGACTCGTCGCCTTCGACCTTCAGGTCGTAGACGAAGGGCTTCGGCGAGATGTCCTGGACGCCGGTCACGCGCGAGAAGAGCTTGCCCTCGACCTCGAGCCAGTTCCGCTTGGCGATCGGCTTGCAGCCGACCAGCGCGGCGATCTCCGGCACGGCCGGGATGCGCAGGTCGTAGGCCTTCGTCACGCCACCGAACCGGGTTCTCGAGCCGTCGGCGCGCGTCGCCTCGTGGCCGTTCCGGCGCTCGCGGTATTGCCCCGCAGTCGGCACGCCCATGCGCAGGAGCTGATAGCGCAGCCCGTCGATGAGCGGCTTCGAGGTATTGGTGAAGTAGATCTCCTTGCCCCGCGAGACGCCGCCGTCCGTTTCGAGCAGGCCCCGGATCAGCGCAGCGGTATGAGGCCTGGGAAGGTGCGCGAAACGGCGCGCGATGCGCTTGCATCCGGCCTCGTCATATAGATCCTCGTGGCCGAACGGCATCGTCGCCCCGCCGGCGCCCGCGATGCGGCCGGTGGTCGAATCGCGCACGACGCCGCGACCGAACGCCCAGCGGATCTGCGAGTACGTTTCGCCACGGCCGTTTTCCCAAAAATGGATTCCGCGCTCCTGCAGGTAGGCGCGCACGAAGGCGAGATGCTCGTCCTTCGACGGGTTTCCGCTGACGCCCCATTCCATGCCGTCCTTCGACATATGGCCGTCGCCGAGCAGGATGCCGTACATGCGCGCGTCGTCCTCGGCAAGGCCCGAGACGTGGACGATCTCGGTCGGTATCACCTGCGCCACGTAATCGCCGCGCCGCAGGACGCCCGCTTCCACCCACTCCGCCTTCACCTTGCCCCGCGCCAGCCAGTCCCGGGTGCGGTGATTGGCCTGCTCCATCGGTACGCCGCGAATCGCGTAGAAGGGATGGCCGGCGGTGACGAGAAGCTCGTCGATGCCATGCTTCACCTTTACCGCGACCATGCGGTCGGTCTGGTTGTAGGCGAAGCGGCGCTCCACTTCCCGGTATGTGCCGGACTTGCCGAGGACGAGGTCGCCCGGCTTCACGTCCTTGATCTCCTTCAATCCACCCGCGGTGTAGACGCCGGTAGACGGCGCGAAGCACTGATTAACCGCGACGGCGGTGTCGTTGACCACTTTGAGAAATGGGACCACACCCTGCGATTTGCCATTCGTGCCCTTGATGTAGGAGCCCAAAGCCCGCACCGGCGTCCAGTCATTGCCCAGTCCTCCCGCGAATTTGGAAAGCAGCGCGTTCTCCTTGATCGCCTCGTAGATGCCGTCGAGGTCGTCGGCGACGGTCGTGAGGTAGCAGGAAGAAAGCTGCGAGCGCAGCGTTCCCGAGTTGAAAAGCGTCGGCGTCGACGACATGAAATCGAACGTCGAGAGCACGTTGTAGAACTCGATCGCGCGCTCCTCGCGGTCGAGCTCGTTGATCGCGAGCCCCATCGCCACGCGCATGAAGAAGGCCTGCGGGAGCTCGATGCGCCGGTCGCTGATGTGCAGGAAGTACCGGTCGTAGAGCGTCTGCAGCCCCAGATAGGTGAATTGCAGGTCGCGCAGGGGCTTCAGCGCCGCGCCCAGGCGCCCGAGGTCGAACGAGGAGACGAGCCGCTCGTCGAGGAGCTGCGCCTTCACGCCCAGCTGGATGAACTCCGGGAAGTACTCCGCGTAGCGCGTCGCCATCTGCGCCTGCGTCACCTCCTCGCCCAGGACCTCGCGGCGGATGGTGTGCAGCAGCAGGCGCGCGGTGACGTAGGTGTAGTCCGGGTCCTGCTCGATGAGCATGCGCGCGGCGAGGATCGCGCACTTGTGCACCTCCTCGAGCGGCACGCCGTCGTAGAGGTCGCGCAGCGTCGCCTCGAGGATCTTCCTCGGCTCGACCTCCGAGCCCTCGTGCAGGTGCTCGCACGCGCTCGCGATGAGCGCCTCGAGGCGGGCGACGTCGAGCGGCTGCCGGATGCCGCCCACCGCCACCTGGATGCCGGGCTTCTGCGCCTGGGCCTCGTCCTGCACGCGCTTGGCGCGCTCGCGGGCCCGCTCGTCGCGGTAGAGCACGTAGCTGCGCGCGACCTGGTGCTCGCCGGAGCGCATCAGCGCGAGCTCGACCTGGTCCTGCACGTCCTCGATGTGGAACGTGCCGCCCGCGGGATGGCGGCGCACCAGCGCCGCGACGACCGATTTCGTGAGGGCCTGCACCTTCTCGCGCACCGCGGCGCTCGCCGCGGCCGTGTTCCCCGACACCGCGAGGAAGGCCTTGGTCATCGCCACCGCGATCTTGTCCGGCTCGAACGCCACCACCGCGCCGTTGCGCCGGATGATCTTGTAATCCGCGTATCTCTCCTGCGGCATCGCGCCCTCCTCTCCCAGGATCGGATTGGCGAGGGGTGCCGCGGGATGGATATCGGATGACAAGCGCATGGTGTCTTCTCCTTTTCTGTTCTGTGGGCTCAGCGGCGCCAACGATTGGCTGCTTCTTCGCGACAGGCTTCTCGGACCTGCTAACCGCCGGTTTTTGCGTGGACAAGCCGCGAACCGTCCCCCGGTTTTGAACAGCTTATCCACACCCTTCCCACAACATGTAGTGCCGTGGGCGGGGCATGGCCACAAACTCTAGCGACGGAAAAACCCAGGCGCAAGGGGGCGCGCCGAACTATTTTTTTTCGTTCGGATTCAGGCGCTTGGCGCCCGGCGTTGCGCACGAAATGGGCGGTAAGCGGTACCGCCCGGCAACCCATCGGGAAAGCCCCTGCGGAAACAGGGGCTTGGAAGATCAGGCGCTCAGGCGAGCGGCTTCCAGCCGGGGTGGTCGAAGTAACGGCCGTAGAGGTCCACCGCGCCCATCGCTTTCTGCGCCCCCTCGATCCGTTTCATCCCGGAGGGGCTGCGCATCGAGTCGGCGGCGTCGACGAGCTGCGCGACGACGACGTGCAGGTTCGCGTCCGCTTCCGGCCCGAGCTTGCAGTTCGCGACGATCGAGGCGACGTTCTTCTCGATCACCGCGCCGAGCTCGGCGTAGGCCGCCGCGTCGAGCGCGCCCTTGGCGAGCGCCGCGTGCCGGCGCTCGAGCGCCTCGCGGATGTTGCCCATCCCTTCGCGCAGCGGCGCGTCGGTCGCCCACTTGCGGCCGTGGTCGAGCGTGATGCCGTGCGCCGGCGGCTCGGCGCCTTGCGAATGCGCGTGCGGATCCGCGGCGAGCGCGGGAAGCGCCGTCGCGAGGAGGAGCGCCGAGGCGGCCCCGGCGATGAAAAGGCGTGCGGTCATGGAATCGGCTCCGTGGGAGGTCAGTCGTGGAGCACCGGCGGCTGGTGCCAGCTCACCGTGCCATCGTGCGCGTTCACCTCGAGCCGCGCGCGGGCGCCGTTGATGAGCTCCATGTCGACATGGTAGACCGGAGCCCCCGGGTGGGCCTCGACTTCCCGAAGCTCGCCCGGCACCTGGGCGGAGATGTACTGCGCGGCCTGGATCAGGGTCATGTGCGGCACGTCGGTCCGCGCATCGGCCTTCGCCATGCGCGCGCCGTGCCGATGGTCGTGGTCGGGGTCCGCGGCGGGCTCGACGGCGAGCGCGGAAGCGCAAACCGCGAGGCCGAGGCCGCATGCGACGAGGGCGATCTTCATCGATAATCCTCCTGGAAGCTTGCCGGCGGCCGCGCCCATCGCGTCCGCCACGCTCCCAAGATGCGCCGGCCGTCTTAAAGGATTCTTAGCGCGGGCGGCTCACGCGCGGACCGGGCCGATCGCCGCCCGCAGCCGCGGCCAGTCGAAGTACGGCCCGGGATCGGTCTTGCGGTCGGGCGCGATGTCGCTGTGTCCGGCCACGTCCATCGCGCCGTAGCGCTCGAAGAGCGCGCGCACGAGGGCGGCGAGCGTCTCGTACTGGGGCTCGGCGTACGGCACGTCGTCGGAGCCCTCCAGCTCGATCCCGATCGAGAAATCGTTGCACCGCTCGCGGCCTTTCCAGCTCGAGGTGCCGGCATGCCACGCGCGCATCGAGCACGGCACGTACTGCACGAGCGCTCCGTCGCGCCGGATGAGGAAGTGCGACGAGACCCGCATCGAGGCGACCTCGCGGAAATACGGGTGCGCGTCCGCCTCGAGCCGGCCGAGGAAGAGACGGTCGATGTGCGGACCGCCGAAGTCGCCCGGCGGGAGCGAGATGCCGTGGACCACGACGAGCGAGATGCGTTCGCCCGCCGGCCGCTCGTCGCAATGCGGCGAGGGAACAAAGATGGCTGCGGGACAAATGCCTTGCTGGTTGATAGCGAGGGTCATCTGCTGGAGGGCGTTGAGCGGCCGCAGGTCCGCTCCAACGCCGTTCCCGATGTCACTTCAATCAATACCAAGGCGATCCAGACGGTAGCGAAGCGACCGGAAAGTGATGCCTAGCAACTTGGCGGCCGCCGTTTTGTTGAAACGGGTCGCCTCGAGCGCCTTCGTGATCGCCTCGCGCTCCACCTGGTCCAGGAAGTCGTGCAGCGCGAGCCCGCGCGTGCCGAGCGAGCCGTCGAGGGGCGCCACCTTGTCCTTCGACGTCGCCTGCGTGAGATAGAGGTCGGTCTCGGTGACGGTATTGTCGGCGCAGAGCGCCATGGCGCGCTCGAGGATGTTCTCGAGCTCGCGCACGTTGCCGGGGAAGTCGTAGCGGCGCAGCGCGAGCATCGCCTCCTCGGAGATCGTGGGGGCGGCGTTGCCGCTCTGGCGCGCGAGCCGCTCCACCACCTCCCGCACCATGAGCGGGATGTCCTCCGGGATCTCGCGCAGGCTCGGCATCTTGAGCTCGATCACGTTGAGGCGATAGAAGAGGTCCTGCCGGAACTGGCCCGCCTCCACCTGCTGCGCGAGGCTGCGGTGCGTGGCGGAGATGATGCGCACGTCGATCGGCTCCTCCTGCGTATCGCCCACGCGCCGCACCTTCTTCTCCTGGATCACGCGCAGCAGCTTCACCTGCATCGCGAGCGGCAGGTCGCCCACCTCGTCGAGGAAGAGCGTGCCCTTCTGCGCCGCCTGCAGGTACCCGATCTTGTCGTTGTCGGCGCCGGTGAACGCGCCCTTCTTGTAGCCGAAGAACTCGCTCTCCATCAGGTTCTCGGGGATCGCGCCGCAGTTCACGGCGACGAAGGGCGCGTCGGAGCGCGCCGAGCCCATGTGGATGAGGCGCGCGGCGACCTCCTTGCCGGAGCCCGATTCGCCCGTGATGTACACCGGCGCCTGGGAGCGCGCGAGCTTCGCGATCATCTCCCGCGCGCGCTGGATGGCGGGCGATTCGCCGAGCAGGCGCGGCACGCCCGGCTGCGCGGTCTCGCCGATGGAGGCGCGGCGCGCCTGCACCGGGCGCGGCAGCTTCAACGCGCTCATCACCAGCGGCCGCAGCTGCTCGAGCTTGATCGGCTTGGGCAGGTAGTCGAAGGCGCCCGCCTTGAGCGCGTCGACCGCGTTCTGCGTCGAGCCGAAGGCGGTGATCACGGCGACCGGCGTGTTGCCGTAGCTCTCCGAGATGTGCTTGAGCACCATCAGCCCGTCGCCGTCGGGAAGGCGCATGTCGGTGAGGCACAGGTCGTAGGCGCGGGCCTTGAGCGCCGCCGTCGCCTCCTCGAAGCTCGACGCGGTGTCCGCGTCCACCCCCATGCGGGAGAGCGTGAGCACGAGGAGCTCGCGGATGTCGGCCTCGTCGTCCACGATCAGCACGGCCTTGCGGTTCATCAGGCGCCTTTCATCGTGATGCGGAAGTGTCCCCCGCCGTTGTCGTCGAGGTACTCGATGCGCGCCGCGTTGCCCTCGCACAGCTCGCGCGCGATGTAGAGGCCGAGGCCCGTGCCCTGCGCCTCGGTGGTGAAGAACGGCTCGAAGAGGTGCGCCTGCGCGTCCCGCGAGACGCCGGGCCCGTCGTCGTACACGTCGAGGACGATGCGCCCGGGCGCGGCCGCCGGGGAAGCGACGATGCGCACCGACCCGGGCTGCTGGCGGCCATGGCGCCAGCCGTTGCGCACGATGTTCCACAGCACCTGGTCGAGGTGCTGCCGGTCGAACCAGAGGCGCTGGCGCGTGCGCACCTGCACGTCGATCGCCTGCGCGGGCACCTTCTCCACCAGCCCGAACTCCTGCGCGAACTGCGGCAGGTAGCTCGCCGGGTCGATCGCCTCGGGCTGCGCGCGGTCGCGGCGGTTGAGGTACAGCACCTCCTGCACGATGCGGTCGAGCCGGAAGACGTTGCCGCGGATGATGTCGAGCAGGCGCTTGCCGCCGGAACCGACGGCGCCGTCCTCGTCGAGGAGCTGCGCCGCGTGCCCGATGGACGAGAGCGGGTTGCGGATCTCGTGCGCGATGGAGGCGGTGAGGCGCCCCAGCGCGACGAGCTTCATCTGCTGCGCCTGCTGGCGCATGCGGCCCACGTCCTCCACGAAGATCACCGCGGCGGTGGGCTCGCCCGAGCCGATGGGGACGAAATGCACCTGCAGCTCGCCGGCCGAGCGCGGCCCGCGAAGCTGCATGAACGTGGTCTCCGAGCCCTTGCGCCAGCTCTCGAGGAGCCGCGCGATCTCCGGCGCGTACTCGGCGATCGAGGTCCGGCGGCCCGCGGGCATCGGCCCGAGGAGCTGGGCCGCGCGCGGGTTGCTCTGGCGGATGCGGCCCTCCCCGTCCACGACCAGGATGCCGTCCTGCATGTCGCGGATCACCAGCTCGTTGATCTGCGAGAGGTTCGCGAGGTCGACCTTGCGCTCCTCGGCGATGCGCTCGCTGGTGCGCGCGTACTGCGCGAGCGTCGAGGCGAGGCCCGCGGTCGCGAAGTAGGCGACGCAGGTGAGGCCCGCCTGCAGGAAATCCTGTCCCGCGGCGTCGAAGCGCCACACCTGGAACGCCTGCTCGAGGAGCACGGCGAGGGAGGCGAAGGCGGCGTGGAAGAAGGCGAGGCGCCCGCGCGTGATGAGCCCGGCCGCGGCGAGCGAGACGAGCAGCATGATGCCGAGGCCGCTGCGCACCCCGCCGCTGCCGTACATCAGCACCACCATCGCGAGCACGTCGGCGACGACGCCGGCGGTCACCTGCAGCGTGAGGTTGGGCTCGCGCATGCGCGCGGGCACGAGGAGCGCCAGCGCGACGAGGCCGTAGGCGAGCGTGGTCGGCACGACCACGTTGCGCTGCGTGACGCCGAGCAGGAAGAAGTGGTTGAAGTAGATGAACGCGACGCCCACGAGCCCGGCGAGCAGCACCCGGTACGCGGAGAAGATGAGCAGCGTGTTCCAGGTGGCCGCGTCGGGCGTGACGATGAAGGGCATCGATCGCCCGAAGCGCGGTCCGGCGCGCACGGCGGCGGTCTCCGGCGCCGAGCTCACGGCGCGGGGTGGCAGCGCGGGTTGTCGCGGCAGACGAGGCGCCCGCCCTCCTCGCGCGCCTCGCTGCGCGGCAGGTGCACGCCGCAGCGCGCGCACTGGACCATGTCCTCTCCCCGTTCCGGCCTGCGCGCCTCGCCGGGCGCGGGACGCGAGGCGACGCGCACCGAGCCGCGCCAGAGCAGCCAGATCGCGATGCCGATGAGGATGAAGAAGAGGATGCGTCCCAAGGGCGATTCCGCCGTGTTGTCTCCCTCGCGAAATTTTACCGAAATTCGGGGGCCGCACCCCTTATTTCTTCGAGGGAGAGACCGGCGCCGCCCCCCGGGTGTCGCGGGCGAGCGCGATCTCGACCTCGAAACGCACGCCGCCGCCCTCGCGATTGGCCGCGCGCACGCTTCCGCCGTGATGCTCCGCGACCAGCCGCACGATGTAGAGGCCGAGCCCCAGGTGCGCGCCGTCCTCGCGCGCGCCCGCCTGCTCCGCGGCGCGGCGCACCGAGACCATCGAGTCGAACAGCCGCTGCATCATCGCCTCGGGGAGCGGCGGCCCGTCGTTCTCCACGGCGAGCGCCGCGCGCTCGCCCGCGGCCTCGAGCGAGACGCGCACGCCCGTCCCCGGCGGCGCGAAGTCGTTCGCGTTCTCCACCAGCTTGTCGAGGAGCTGCGCGAAGGCGTCGGGGACGCCGTCGACGGGAACCGCCGCTGCCGGCAGGGCGAGCTCGAAGGCGCGCTCCGGATAGGCGGCGCGATAGCCCTCGACGCAGCCGCGCACCACCTCGGCGAGGTCGAAGCGCTCGCGCTCGGCGCTCTCGAGGAGCCGCTCCAGGCGCGTCGCCTCCGAGAGCCGCGAGATGAGGCGCGCGAGCCGCCGCACGCCCTCCAGCGCCCGCTCGACGTAGACGCGCGCGTTGCCGGCGAGCGGCTCGGCGGCGAGGTTGTCGAGCGAGGAGCGCACCACGGCGACCGGCGTGCGCAGCTCGTGCGAGAGCCGGCCCGCCATCGCCTCGAGGTACGCGTTGTAGTCGCGCAGCCGCGTGAGCATCGCGGCGGTGGTGCGCGAGAGGTCGCCGATCTCGTCGCGCGCGCTGCTCGCGCTGATCGCCCCGCGCACGCGCCCCTGGGAATCGATCGCGGCCTCCGCCTCGGCGTGGAGCCTGCGGATGCGGGCGGCGAGGCGCCCGGCGAAGGCGAGCAGGATCGCGAGCGCCGCGCCCACCACGGCGAGCGTCACGGCGAGGAGCTTCTCGAGCGCGTCCTGGCGCAGGATCTGGATCGCGCCGGTGGTCTCCTCCACCACCACGGCGCCCACGATGTCGTCGCCGATGAAGATCGGCTGCGCGGCCGAGAGGATCGCGACGTCGCGGTCGCGCGTCGCGCGCCATTGCGCGGAGCTCACGCCGATCAGCGCGCGGTCGATCTGGCTGCGCACCGGGAGCGTCTCGTCGCCCACCGGATAGCGCGGCGCCGGCACGACGAGCGCGGCGACGGGCTTCAGCCAGTTCACCAGCGTGCGGGCCGCGCGCGGGTCGCGCAGGCTCCCGGAAAGCCCCCGCACCCGCGAGCGAGCGTCCACGACCCACACGCGCTCGCCCACGCGGCCCATGATCGCGAGGAAGCGCTCGATCTCCTCCGACGGCACGTAGGCGTTGCCGAGGCTCGCCGCGGCATCGGTGTCGGCGGCGGCGAAGAGGGCCACGATGCGCCGCCGCTCCTCGCCCTCCTCGTCGATTCCCGCGCCGCGCTCGAAGAGCGTCGGGCGGTCCGAGAGCGCGGCGGCCACCGTGCGCGCGGTGGCGCCGATCGAGCGCTCCTGGCTCTCGCGCAGGAACGCCTCCATGCTCGCGATGTAGTGCACGGCGAGCAGCGGGAGCGCGAGGAGCGCGAGCGCGACCAGCGCGAGGCGGAAGCGGATGCCGTGGAAGAAGCTCGCGCGCACGCGCCCGGCGTCTCAGAACGTGAGGTGCAGGGTGAGGGAGCCGAAGTCCGCGCCGCGGCGCTGGCCCGCGAACTCGGCCGTGTCGTGCAAGAGCGCGAAGACGACTTGCGCCCCATGGCCGGTCCACGCGATGCCGCCCGAGAAGCGCCCGACCACGTGCCGGAGGTCCGGCGTCTGCCGCGGGTCGCCGGGACCCACGTCGAGCAGGCGGTTCCACGCGACCGCGCGCACGCTCGCGCCGACGAACGGGCTCCACGAGGGCGCCTGCGCGTCCGCGAGCGGCGGCGTCGCCGCGAACCGCAGCGCGGGCGTCTCGAGCCCGGTCGCCGCGCCTCGCCCGAAGCGCAGCTCGATGCCCGCGTGCGCGAACGCGAGCTGGTTGCCGATCACCGCGCCGTAGTTCGCGTTGACGAGCGGCTCGAGGGGCAGGCGCTGAGTGCGGGCCCACGCGAGCTGCGCATCCACGCGGTTCGGGCGCTGGTGGGACCAGTCCTCGTGCGGCGCGGGCACGAAGCGGTGCACGAATTCCTGCGCCTGGCGCCCGAGGGCCGCGGGACCGGTCACGCCGAGGTCCGCCTCGAGCGTGCGCCAGTCGCCCGGCGCGCGATCGTGGCGCGCGAGCGTGGCGAGGAGGCGCGCGGCGTTGGGCCGGTCGATGGCGTTGTCGCGCTTCGCCTCGGGCGTGTAGATCTCCTGCAGCAGGCCCCACTCGAGCTCGTGGCCGCCGCGCGCCTCGACGTGCGCGATGCGCACGCCGCTCGTGTACCACCGGTCGGTGCCGAACACCACGTCGTTGTCGACCTGCAGGTACCAGCCCGGCGGGGCCGCGCAGGCGCCGGACGCGGCGCAGGCGGCGGCCGCCGCGAGCGCACGCCTCACTCCCCTTCGCGCCATCGATAGCCCATCCCGTAGACCGTCTCGATGGCGGCGAACGCGGGATCGACGGCGAGGAACTTCTTGCGGATGCGCTTCACGTGCGAGGTGATGGTGCCGTCGTCCACGACCATCTCCGCGTCGCGCATCAGCTGGTCGCGATCCTTGACGTGGCCCGGGTGGCGGGCGAGCGAGTGCACCATCCAGAATTCGGTGACCGTGAGCGGCACGGGCTTGCCGCGCCACTGCGCGGCCATGCGCTGCGCGTCGAGGGCGAGCGGCCCGCGATTGAGCACCTCGCCCGCCGCGGGCGCCTGGTCGGCCGCGTCCACGCGCCGGAAGAGCGCCGCGATACGCGCGAGGAGGTGCGGCAGGCTCACGTCCTTCGTGAGATAGTCGTCGGCGCCGAGGCGCAGGCCCGAGACGATGTCGAAATCCGAGTCGCGCGCCGAGAGAAAGATGATCGGCAGCCGGCTGCTCGCGCCGCGCAGCTCCCGGCACAGCTCGAAGCCGCCGTCGATGTCGGCGCCCAGGCCGATGTCGATGATGGCGAGCTCCGGCAGCCGCGCGGAGAGCGCGCGCGAGGCGCTCGCGCGGTCGCCGAACGCCGCCACCTCGTAGCCCGCGCGCGTGAGCGCGTCGACGTAGTTCTGGCGGATGGTGGAATCGTCCTCGACGAGCGCGATGCGGCGGGCCATGCCGCGGATTATAGGGGACAGACCCCTTTTTCCGCCGGGAGGAAAAAGGGGTCTGTCCCCATTTTCGCGCGCCATCTTTTTGCCACAAATCTTCGCCACACCGCCTCAAGCCGGCCCCGCGTCTTGCCGCTTCCGGCGTCGAAATGGCCCCATCGCACAACGGGCGAAAAAGGGGAACGGCGATGGCGGCGGGCAACGAAGCGGGTCGGGTGCAATCGGGGTCGCATGCGGCATTCATCGTGCTGGGCGTGCGCGCGCTGCTGAGCGGCGTCGCGGTCGCGCTGGCGCTGGGCTTCGCGGCGCTGGTGCTCGCGGGCAACGCCCAGGCGGCCGCGGTGAAGCCGGGCGAGGCGCGCAGCGGCGAGCTGCTGCTCGCGACCGGCGCGCCGGGCGAGTACACGCCGGCGCCCACGGTCGAGACCGAGGTCGCGATCACCGTCACGGGCATGGTCGCGCGCACCCGCGTGACCCAGTCGTTCCACAACCCCGGCAGCGAATTCGTCGAGGGCGTCTACGTCTTCCCGCTCCCCGAGAAGGCCGCGGTCGACCACCTCGAGCTTCGCATCGGCAACCGCGTGATCCAGGGCGAGATCCGCGAGAAGGACGAGGCGCGCCGCACCTACGAGAAGGCGAAGGCCGAGGGACGCAAGGCGGCGCTCGTCGAGCAGCAGCGGCCCAACCTCTTCACCAACTCCGTCGCGCACATCGGCCCCAACGAGATGGTGCGCGTCACGATCGAGTACCAGCAGTCGCTCGCCTGGGAGGACGGCCGCTATCGCCTGCGCTTCCCGCTCGCGGTGACGCCGCGCTACGTGCCCGCGCACGCGCCGGTCGAGGCCCTGCCCGAGGAGGCCAAGGCGCGCGAGGCGGGGCTCGGCTTTCCCGGCACGCTCGACGGGGCGAGCGCCCAGGCGCTCCTGCAGCCCGCGTACGAGAAGGGCGGCAGCTACCTCGTGAACCCGGTGGACATCGCCGTGGCGATCGACGCCGGCGTCGCGCTCGGCCCGGTCTCGAGCTCCTACCACGACGCGCGCGTGGAGCAGCCCGATGCCGAGCACGCGCTGGTCACGCTCGCGAAGGACCAGGAGGAAGCGGACCACGATTTCGAGCTCACCTGGACGCTCGCCGCGAGCGCGCAGCCGCGCGCCGCGATGTTCACCGAGACGCTCGCCGGCCGCGACTACGCGCTGCTCATGGTCGTCCCTCCGCAGCCCGATGCGGCGCAGAAGGCCGCCTTCCAGCGCGTGCCGCGCGAGACCATCCTCATCGTCGACACCTCCGGCTCGATGCAGGGAACCTCCATCGAGCAGGCGAAGGCGGCGCTCTCCGATGCGCTCGACCGCCTCACCGAGCGCGATCGCTTCAACGTGGTGGAGTTCAACTCGGTCACGCGGCCCCTGTGGCCGCAGGCCCTGCCCGCCACGCCGCAGAACGTGCGCACCGCGCGCGATTGGGTCGCGAAGCTGCGCGCCGACGGCGGCACCGAGATGGCGCCGGCGCTCTCCTTCGCGCTCGACGGCGGCGACACGCCCGGATATCTGCGCCAGGTGGTGTTCATGACCGACGGCGGCGTGAGCAACGAGGACGAGCTCCTCGGGCTCATCGCGCAGCGCCTCGGGAGATCGCGCCTCTTCACCGTGGGCATCGGCTCCGCGCCCAACGGCCACTTCATGACCAAGGCGGCGCAGTTCGGGCGCGGCACGTTCACCTACATCGGCGACGTGCGCGAGGTGCACGAGAAGATGGGCGCGCTCCTCGAGAAGATCGAATCGCCCGTGCTGCAGGACGTGGAGATCCGCTGGGCCGACGGCACGCCCGTGGAGACCTTCCCGGAGCGCGTGCCCGACCTCTACCTCGGCGAGCCGCTCGTCGTCTCCGCTTCCGCCGCGAGCTTCGCCGGCACCGTGATCGTCGCCGGCACGAGCGGCAACCAACCCTGGAGCGTGGCGCTCACGCCGTCCTCCTCGCCGACGGCGAGCGGCGTGGGCGCCCTCTGGGCCAGGGCAAAGATCGCGAGCCTGATGGACGCGATGCGCCGCAGCGGCGATGCGCAGGCCCTGCGTTCGCAGGTGGTCCAGGTCGCCCTCGAGCATCACCTCGTGAGCGCCTATACCAGCCTCGTCGCCGTGGACGTGACGCCGACGGCGAGCGGCCCGTCGAAGACGATGAGGGTGGCGTCGGCGCTGCCGCGCGGCAGCGACGCCGGCGCCATCCCGCAGACGGATACGCCCGCGACGCTGCAGCTGCTGCTGGGACTCCTCGCGCTCGCCGCCGCCGCCATCGTCGCGGTGATCGGGCACAACGCGCCGCGCGCGAGGATGGCGTGAGGCGCGCAGCGCTCGTCCTCGCCGGCGCGCTCGCGCTCGCCGGCGCGATCGAGGTCGGCGCCGCGGCCTGGATCCACGCGAAGGGGTTCGTCGCGCAGCGGCTCATCGCGATCGCGTGGCGGCGGAGCGACGGCGGCAAACGGCCGATCCATCCCTGGCCGCGCGCCGACCTGCGACCCGTCGCGCGGCTCACCGTTCCGGCGCGCCATGTCGAGCTCTATGTCATGGACGACGCGAGCCGCCGCTCGCTCGCCTTCGGCCCGGGACTCGTCGCAGGCACCGCCACGCAGGGAAGCGCGGGCAACACGGTGATCGTCGCCCACCGCGACACGCACTTCACGTTCCTCAAACGGCTGTCGGCCGGCGACGAGATCGACCTGCAGGCCGCGAGCGGCCGCCTCGCGCGCTACCGGGTGACGGAAACGGCCGTGGTCGACCGCACCGACACGGAGGTGATGGAAGACGAGGGACGCACGCGCCTCACGCTCATTACCTGCTACCCGTTCGACGCGCTGCGGCCCGGAACCCGCCTGCGCTACGTGGTCGTCGCGGCGCGCGTCGGGTGAAGCGTGCGAGCGGCTGCATTGCGCTCGCGCACGTAGTCGACCAGCTCGCGCAACCCCGGGCCGGAGGCGTCGGCGAAGACCGCGAGCTCCTCCGGGTTGGACCCGGCGCGGTTCACCCAGAAGGTGGGATAGCCGAACCAGCTCGCCCCCGCCGTATCCCAGCCCGCGAAGGACGCGAACAGGATCTCCTCGCGCCCCACCCCGAAGGCCTCGACGCCCATCGCGTACGCGCGCGGGTCGGGCTTGTGCGCGCGAACCCGGTCCGCGCTCAGCACGTGCTCGAAGAGGCCCTCGAGGCCGCCCTGGCGGATGCCGTTGCGCAGCATGCCCTCGGTCATGTTCGAGAGGAACCCGAGCCGCACGCCCTGCTCGCGCAGCGCCGCGAGCGCCGCCGGCGCGTCGGGCCAGGGCCGCAGGTCGACGAGCGCGTGCACGAGCGCGCCGCGTCGCTCCTCGTCGAGCTCGATGCCCTGCGCCTTCGCGGCGAAGGCGAGGCCCGCGTGCGCGGTATCGACGAAGTCGGCATAGCGACCCGACAGCGTTCGCAGCCACTGGTACTCGAAGAGGCGCGTGCGCCACGCGGTCACCAGCGCCGCGGCCCGGCCGGGAAACATCGACTCCGCGAGCCTCGCGGACGGACGCGGGTCGAACACCGGGAAGCCGTCGAAGGCCACGGCACGGATGCGCGCGCGGGCGGCGGAACCGGCGGCGGCCGGTGGAAGCGCGGCCGCCGCGCCGGCGGCGGCCGCGAGGCAGAGGAAATCACGTCGGTCGAAAGGCATGCGGAGGTCCTTGCATCGTGAGGGGAGATGGAATCGCGCCGCGCTTCACGCCGCGCGCCTCCGCGCGAGCGGCAGCAGGAACCCGGCGGTGCAGATGAGGAGCCCGTACACGTTCGTGCCGAGGAGCAGCGCGTAGCGTCCCGTGCCGATCGCCCACGCCGCCGGCAACTTCCCCGCGGCGAGCAGCAGCCCGAGCGCGACTCCCGGCCAGAAGGCGAGGTGGAAGCTCCACGGCGAGCGCTGCACGAAGCGCTGCAGGAGGAAGACCGGCGCGAGGCCCATCACCATGGTGCCGCTGATGGTCGTGGCGGAAAGGATGTCCGCGGCGAAGAACACGGGGACGTTGCCGAGGACCGCCATCGCGACCATCGCCGCCGTGCCGAGCCGCACCGATGCGGCGACCTGCGTGCCGCCGGCGAGCATCGGGATGTCGATCGCGACCGCTTTCGAGAGCGACGAGAGCGTCGAGTCGAGCGTCGATCCCGCGGCGGTCACCATCACCACCGTCATCGCGAAGAGCGCGCCTACGCCGAGGGAGCGCGCGAGGGCGGCCGGGACGTTGCCATGGCCGGCGATCCCCGCGAGGCGCGCATCGACACCCACGAGGCTGAAGACGAAGATGACGGCGAAGCCGGCGAGCCCCGCGACGACGAACGCACGCAGCATGGTGCGCTCCTCCGTGATGAACGCGCGGTCGGTGAGCACCGGGTCGTGGAACGGATAGCTCAGGACCTGCAGCAGCGCCACGAGCAGGAGGTCGCCGCCGCTCGCGAGCGAGAAGCGGCCCTGCGCCAGCAGCTCGGCGGGGTTGCGCCGCGGCACGATGTACGCGAGCACGAGGAGCAGGAAGGCGAGGAAGACCCCCGCGTGCACGAGGTCCGTGAAGATCGAGCTGCGCAGGCCGCCCTTCATGCTGTAGAAGAGCACCGCGGCGGAGAACGTGAGCGCTGCCACGATGAACGCGCGGCTCCCCGGCGCTCCGTAGTAGCCCGCGACCACCTCCGTATTGCTCCATACCTCGTTGTAGAGCCGCACCAGGATCGCGCAGGCGAAGGAAACGGCGGCCGCGCGGCCGTAGCGCCCGATGAGGAACGCGACCATGCCCTTCGCGCCCGTCGAGCGGCGGATCGCGGCGATGGCGAGCCCGGCGAGCGGGATCGAGAGCCAGTACGTCGCATACGCGAGCCCGCCCACGACGCCGTACTCGGCGCCGAGGTTCGCGGCGTTGGTCACCGACTTCGCGAAGATCCAGGCGATGAAGACGCTCGAGGCGAGCATCCATCCGGAGGCGTCACGCCCGGCGCGGTCGCGTCCGCGGAAGAAGCCCTCGGGCGTACGCGCGGCGGGCGCCATCGCGTAGAGGACCGAGCCGTAGATCGCGAGAAAGCCCCAGAAGAGGAGCCCGAACGCGCCTGGCGCGGGCACGGCCGCCTCTACCGGCAGAGCGGCGCGGCGAGCGCCTGCAGCACTTCCCCGGTCGCCCGGTCCTGCACGAAGGCGGTGACGCGCAAGCGGGACACGTCCGCCTGCGCCGGGCGCTCGAACGACGCGTGCGCCACGCCGCCCGGCTGCGACGTCGCCAGGTCGCGCACCACGAAGTCGTGCGCGAGGCGCTCGCCGCGGTTCTCGCCGGCGGTCACGCGGCTCGCCAGCCCGTCCTGCGTGAGCGCCACGACCAGCTCGAGGTGCGCGGCGTCGACGCCGCGGTCGAGCATGGTCGCGACATCCGCCGTCACGGATCCGTCGCCTGCAATGCGCGACACGATCTCGATCGAGGCGCGCGCGGGCCGCGCATGGATGCGCGCGACGGCGAGGGAGAACGAGCCCGGGCTGCGCCAGGAGGGCAAGTCGCGTCCGCCGACGATCACCTGCGGCGTGTAGACGAAGCGTGCGCCGGCCGCGCGCATCCCGGCCGCCTGCCGCGCGGTGAAGCGCGGGTCCGCGAGGCGGTCCTTCCAGCCGAGCGAATCCCAGTAGTCCACGTGGAAGGCGACCGGCACGACATCCTTGCGGGGTGCGGCGGCGAAAGCCGAGATCCAGCGGTCGGCGGGCGGGCAACTCGAGCAGCCCTCGGAGGTGTAGAGCTCGACGAGGGCCGCCGTGCGCGGGCCGGAGGATACGCGGCAGTCCGCGGAGAGCGAGGGCATGGCGGCGAGGAGCGCGGCGAGCGCAACGGCGATTCCGATCGATGCGGGCAACGGCTTCATGCGGGATGGGCGCAGGCGAGGCCGCGGCCCCGAAGCCCATGAGACCGCGGCGGCCGCGCGATCCTTACAGTTCCGCTCCGCCACCCGCCGCCGCAAATGCGCGCGGGCCGCGCGAGCGGATGCGCGGCCCGCCCCGGCAACCGCGCGACCTGCTACATTGTCGATGGGACTCGCGCCGCGCGGTGCGGCGCTCACTGCAACCTTTCGATCGCATGGAGGTCGCATGGCCATGGGAGCCACGCTCGCAACACGGGAGGACGTCGTTGGGCTCGCCCGAACCGGCGCGTAAGGCGCTGCGCCCGCTCCTCAATCCGCCGGCGGGTTTCGACGATCCGCTCGAGATGCTGTTCGGCTGCCACCGGCGCATCGAGAAGCAGCTCGAGACGCTGAAGCGGTTGCGTGCGCACCTGCAGTCGAAGGGCATCGACGCCGAGGCGAGCACCGCGGCCGAGGCGGTGCTGCGCTATTTCCGCAAGGCGGTGGTCGACCATCACGAGGACGAGGAGCAGGACGTCTTCCCGCTGCTCGAGGAGCGCATCGACGACGCGGGCGAGAAGGCCCGCTTCCGGGAGCTCCGCGCGAGGCTCGAAGGCGAGCACCGCAAGCTCGAGGAAGCGTGGGCGCGCGTGAGGAAGCCCCTCGAGGGCATCGCCGAAGGGCTCATGCGCACGCTGGCCGAGGCGGACGTGAACGCGCTCGCGGAAGCCTACCAGGGGCACATCGGGATCGAGGAGCAGACGCTGCGCGAGCTCTTCCGCTTCCTCGACGCCCGCGACATGGAAGCCCTGGGCCGCTCCATGGCCGCGCGCCGCAGCGTCCCCTACCCGCCCGTCAAAGGGGCTTGAGCCCCAGCCGGGCGCGGAAGCGGTTCTTGAGGTAGACGCCGTCGCGCGGCGGCAGCGCGCGCGGCGCGGATCGCCCACATGGTCGCGGCCAAGCGATCCTCCGCGGCCTGCGGGCCGCTCCGGGAGCGGATTCTACCCGCGGCGCCGAGGCCGCGAGCCGCGGGCTGCCCCGCCCGCCTTGCGCGCCGGCCAGGCGCGCATCGCGGTCTCGACGATAGCGCGCAGTCCCGCTTCGTTGCCCAGCGCCTTGTGCATCACGCCGAGGCTTTGCGCGACCGCGCCGTAGAACCGCGCGAGCCGGCGCGGGCTCGCGTCCGCCTCGATCTGCCCTTCTTCGCGCGCGCGGGCGATCGCCTCCTCGAGCAGGCCTTCCATCTCGCGCACCTTGCCGGCGACCGCCGCATCGATGCGGCTCGAGCCCGAGCCGTGCGCGAGGCTCGTGTTGGTGAGGAGGCAGCCGCGCGGGTTGGCCGGGTCGCTCATGCGCTCGACGATCGCCTCGAGCATGCGCCGGATGCCGCGCCCGACGTCGCGCTCGGCGAGGTGGCGGAAGGGCGTGGCGCCGTGGCGATCGACATAGCGCTCGAGCGCCGCGAGGAAGAGCCCCTCCTTGTCCCCGAACGCGTTGTAGAGGCTGCCGCGGCCGAGGCCCGTCGAGGCCTCCAGCTCCTGCACGGAGACCACCTCGTAGCCGCGCCGCCAGAAGAGTCGGCTCGCGCGGTCGAGCACCGCCTCGTCGTCGAATTCCCTGTTGCGCCCCACGCCGGCCCCTCGCGGAAATGTATTTTTGACTGTATATCACAAAATATTCTTGACTGCTCGTTCAAGAATCGGCAGGATGCCTCCCGTCGTTGCGTCGACGCGACAACACCCACACCAACCGATCCACGCAATTCGAGAGGAAACGCCATGTCCCTGCAGGAGAAGCTTTCCGCCTTCAAGGCGCAGTTCCAGTCCGGCCGCCCGCCCTTCGACGCCGTCCCCCCCGCGGCCCACGAGATCATGCAGCGCGCCACCGACGCGCTCGTCGCCTCGGGCGCCGTGCAGCGCGTGCCGCGAGCCGGCCCCGCGCCGGGCTTCGAGCTCCAAGACGCGAACGGCGCGACGGTTCGCCTCGCCGATCTCCTCGCCCACGGCCCCGTGGTGCTGAGCTTCTACCGCGGCGTGTGGTGCCCCTACTGCAACCTCGACATCCAGGAGCTGGAGCTCAACGCCGGGGCCATCCGCGCGGCGGGCGGGACGCTCGTCGCGATCACGCCGCAGACGCCGGTGAACAGCCGCAAGTCGATCGCGCAGCACAAGCTGAGCTACCCGATCCTGAGCGACCCGGGCAACGCGGTCGCCGAGAAGTACGGCCTGCGCTACCGGCTGCCGGACACGCTGATCGACCTGTACCGCAAGCTCGGGGTGGACCTCTCGGCGTTCAACGGCGATTCGAGCTGGACGCTGCCCATCCCGGCGCGGTTCGTGATCGACACGGCGGGCGAGATCCGCTACGCCGAAGCCGACCCGGACTACACGCGCCGACCCGAGCCCTCGGAGCTGCTCCCGGTGCTCGAGGCGCTTCGCCCGCGCGTCGGCGCTTGAGCGGCGAGCCGGGAGGACCGGCGCCGGATCGCGGCTCTCCCCCGGCGGGGAGCCGCGATCTCGCTACCGGCATCGCGTGCGCCGCCGCATCGGTGCTGCTCTTCAGCGGGTTCACGCTCGCCTCGCGGCTCGGGCTTTCGTCCTCGCTGCGCGTGGCCGACCTCGCCGCGCTGCGCTTCGGAATCGGCGGCACGCTGCTGCTTCCGGTGCTGCTGCGGCACGGGCTCTCGGGCCTGCGCTGGACGCAGGCACTGGCGCTCGCGTTCCTGGGCGGCGGCGGCTTCGCGCTGCTCGCCTACGCGGGCTTCGCCCTCGCGCCGGCGGCGCACGGCGCGGTGCTCCTGCACGGCACGCTGCCGCTCCTCACCTTCGCGATCCTCGCCGCGACCTCGGCCGAGCGTCCGGGCCGCGCGCGCGCCGCGGGCCTGTTGCTCATCGTGGGCGGCATCGCGGCGATGGCGATCGACAGCGGCGCCGGCGCCAGCCCGCGGCAGCTCGCGGGCGACGCGTCGCTGCTCCTCGCCTCGGCTTCGTGGTCCGGCTACGGGGTGCTCGTGCGCCACCTGGGCCGCCCGGCCCCGCAATGCGCCGCCATCGTCGCCGTGCTGTCGGCGGCCGCATTCCTGCCGGTGTACGCGTTCCTGCCCGGGAAAGCGCTCTTCGACGCGACGCCGCGCGAGTGGATGCCCCAGGCGCTCGTGCAGGGCGTGCTGGTGGGAGCGGTCTCGATCTTCGTCTATACGCGCGCCGTGGCCGCGCTCGGCCCGGCCACCACGGCGCTCTTCACCGCCGCGGTGCCGTGCATCACCACGCTCGCGGCGCTGCCGCTGCTTTCGGAAGCGCCCAGCGCGGCGAGCCTCGCGGGCGTGGCCGCGACGACCGTCGGCATGGCGCTCGCGGCTACTCGTGCCGCAGCGCCTCGATCGGGTCCAGGCGCGCGGCGCGCCGCGCCGGGAAGTAGCCGAAGATCACGCCGATCACGCCCGCGAAGGCGAACGAGAGCAAATTGATCTGCGGGTTGAAGAGATAGGGCACCTGCATCACGCGGGAGAGCACCGCGGAGGCGATCGTGGCGAGGCCCACGCCCACGAGCCCGCCGAAGGAGGCGAGCGCCACGGCTTCCACCAGGAACTGCAGCATCACCTCGCGCCCCATCGCGCCGATCGCGAGCCGGATGCCGATCTCGCGCGTGCGCTCGGTGACCGACACCAGCATGATGTTCATGATGCCGATGCCGCCCACGAGCAGGCTCACCGCGGCCACGGCGCCGAGCAGCGTGGTCATGACCTTCGTCGTGCCGGAGAGCGTCTCGGCGATCTGCCGCGTGTCGAAGACGTTGAAGTTGTCGTCCTCGTTCTCGCCGATCTTGCGGCGCTCGCGCATGAGCTGCACGATCTGCTCCTTCGCCGCCTCGACCGACGCGCCGTCCTTCACCGAGACGCGGATCATCGTCACGTCCTGGCTTCCCGTGAGCCGGCGCTGCACCCCGCGCAGCGGCATCACGATGGTGTCGTCCTGGTCGCCCATCCCCGCCTGCCCCTTGGGCGCGAGGAGCCCGATCACCTCGCAGGAGAAGTTGGTGATGCGCACCTGCGCGCCGATCGGGCTCGTGCCGCCGAAGAGCTCGCGGCGCACGGTATCGCCGATCACGCACACCGCGGCGCCGGCGCGCTCCTCGGTCTCGTTGAAGAAGCGCCCCTCGGCGAGCGTCCAGTTGCCGGCGGTGAAGTAGTCGAGCGTGCTCCCCACGACGCCGGTGGACCAGTTCCTCGCCATGTACACGACCGTCACGCCCTTGCTCACGCTCGGGGCGACCGCCGCGAGCCCGCTCACCTGCGTGGCGATCGCCTCGGCGTCGGCCACGCGGAAGGCGGGCGCGCCTGCCGTGTCGCGCGCGGGACCGAGGCGCTGCCCGGGGCGGATCTGCAGCAGGTTGCTGCCGAGGCTCGAGATCTGGTTCGCCACGGCACGGGTCGCGCCCTGGCCGAGCGTCACCATCGTGATCACCGCCGAGACGCCGATCACGATGCCGAGGATGGTGAGGAAGGAGCGCACCAGGTTGCGGCGGATCTCGCGCAGCGCGAGGACGAGCGCGTTCCAGAGCATCAGGCCACCCGCTCCGCGACCCGTTCGTCGCTCTCCACGCGCCCGTCGAGGAAGCGCACGATGCGCCTGGCGTAGGCCGCCATGTCCGGCTCGTGCGTGACCATGAGCACGGTGATGCCGCGCTCGCGGTTCAACGCGACGAGGAGATCCATGATCTCGCGGCTCCTCTGCGTGTCGAGGTTGCCCGTGGGCTCGTCGGCGAGGACGATCGCCGGATCGGTCACGATGGCGCGCGCGACCGCGACGCGTTGCTGCTGGCCGCCCGACAGCTCCGACGGCTTGTGGTGCGCGCGGTTCGCGAGCCCAACCAT
>DATIVM010000392.1:0-5752 GCA_035465975.1 Usitatibacter sp. | reverse complement strand
ATGGAGCCGGTGCCCTGGGACGGCGAGACCATGGGCGAGATCATGTTCCGCGGCAACATCACGATGAAGGGCTACCTCCGGAATCCCGCCGCGACCGAGGAGGCGTTCCGCGGCGGCTGGTTCCACTCGGGCGACCTCGCGGTGAAGCATCCCGACGGCTACATCAAGATCCGCGATCGTTCCAAGGACGTGATCATCTCCGGCGGGGAGAACATCTCCTCGCAGGAAGTGGAGGACGTGCTGCACGGCCACCCCGCGGTGATGCTCGCGGCGGTCGTCGCCCAGCCGGACCCGAAATGGGGCGAGACGCCCTGCGCGTTCGTGGAGCTCAAGGAAGGCGCCTCGGCCACCGCCGAGGAGCTGATCGAGTTCTGCCGCGCGCGCATGGCGCGCTTCAAGGCGCCGAAGTCGGTGATCTTCGGGGCGCTGCCGAAGACCTCCACCGGCAAGATCCAGAAATTCCTGCTTCGCGAAAAGGCCAAGAGCACGGCCGCCATCGAGTGAAGCGAGGGAAAGTCCATGAAAGCGCCGATGTCCGCCGATCCAGCGCAGATTGCCTGCCGACACGATAACGAGGGATTCGTGCTCGTCACGAACGTCGATCCAATGCTCACGAGAACTTCCGGATTCCTTCATCGGCGTTCATCGGCGTTGGATCGGCGGGAATCGGCGCTTTCAAGGCCCATCGCCGATCGGAGCCCGGATGCGTGAGGGAAGCGTGCTGTGCCTGGATCCCCACGGTTTCCACCGCATGCGCTATACGGAGTGGGGAGACCCGCGCAATCCGCGCGTGCTCGTGTGCGTGCACGGGCTCACGCGCAACGGCCGCGATTTCGACTACCTCGCCGAGCGCCTCTCGGACGCCTATCGCGTCGTGTGCCCCGACGTCGCGGGACGCGGGCGCAGCGACTGGCTGCGCGATCCCAAGGACTACACGTACAACCTCTATTGCCACGACATGGTCGCGCTCCTCGCGAGCCTGCACGCCGACACCGTCGATTGGCTCGGCACGTCGATGGGAGGCACCTTCGGGATGCTGCTCGCGTCCTTTCCGGGCTCGCCGATCCGCAAGCTGGTGCTGAACGACATCGGAAGCGTGATCCCGAAGGCGGCGCTGCAGCGCATCTCGCAATACGTCGGCAAGGAGCCCTCGTTCGACACCCTCGAGGCGTTCGAGGCGGCGATGCGCTCCTTCTCGCCTTTCGGCGAGCTCACCGCGGCGCAGTGGCGCCACCTCGCGGTGAACGTGGCGAAGCGGGGCGACGACGGCCGCTGGCGGCCGTGCTACGACCCGGGCATCGCCGTGAACTTCAACGAGGGCGTCACCGCCGACGTCGACCTGCGCTCCTACTGGAACGCGCTGCACGGCCCGGTGCTCGTGATCCGCGGCGCCGAGTCCGACCTGCTGCTGCCCGAGATCCTCGAGGAGATGCAGCGGCGGCCGCGCACCGAGGCGTTCGTCGTGCCGCGCACGGGACACCCGCCCATGCTCATGGACGACGCGCAGGTGGGCGTCGTGCGCCGTTTCCTCCTCACCTGATTCCATGGCGGCCGCGCGCGCGTTCGACGCGGTGGTGGTGGGCGCCGGGCACAACGGGCTCGTGTGCGCGTGCTACCTCGCTGAGCGCGGCCTGAAGGTGGTCGTGCTCGAGCGCCGCGGCGTGGTCGGCGGGGCCGCGGTCACCGAGGAATTCCACCCCGGCTTCCGCAATTCCACCGCAGCCTACACGGTGAGCCTCCTGCATCCGAAGGTGATCCGCGACCTGCGGCTCGCGGAGCACGGGCTGCGGATCGTCGAGCGGCCGTTCGCGAACTTCCTGCCGCTGCCGGACGGCGGATTCCTCAAGGTGGGCGGCGGCCTCGAGGCGACGCAACGCGAGGTGGCGCGCTTTTCGCGCCGCGACGCGGAGCGGCTGCCGGAGTACTACGCCCGGCTGGACGCGGTCGCGGACGTGCTGCGCGATCTCCTGCTGCGGACGCCGCCCAACGCGGGCGGCGGTTTCTCCGAGCTGCTGCCGCTCTGGAAGAGCTCGGCGGTCTTCCGCCGGTTGCCGGTGTCCGCGCAGCGCGACGTCCTCGACCTCTTCACGCTGTCGGCCGCCGAATGGCTCGGGCGCTGGTTCGAGTCGGAACCGATCCGGGCCTGCTTCGGCTTCGACAGCGTCGTGGGCAACTTCGCGAGCCCCTACGATCCCGGCACCGCGTACGTGCTGCTGCACCACGTGTTCGGCGAGTTGAACGGGAGGAAGGGAAGCTGGGGCCACGCGATCGGCGGCATGGGCGCGATCACGCAGGCGATGGGCCGCGAGGCGCAGGCGCGCGGCGTGGAGATCCGCGTGAACGCGCCGGTGGAGCGGATCGTCGTGCGCCAGGGGCGCGCGGCGGGAATCGTGCTCGCCGACGCAACCGCGATCGAGTCGCGCTGCGTCGTCGCGAGCGCGCATCCGCAGTGGCTGCTGCAGGCGCTCCCCGGGATCGCCGGCGACTGGCGCGAGCCGTTCGCCCACTACCGCTCGGAGTCCGCGACCTTCCGCATGAACGTCGCGCTCGCGGAGCTTCCCGATTTCGCCTCGCTACCGGGGCGCGATCCGGCGGACCACCACCGCTCGGGGATCATCATGGCCCCGTCGCTCGCGTTCATGGATCGCGCCCATGCGAGCGCGCGCGAACGCGGCTGGTCCGAGGAGCCGATCGTCGAGATGCTCATTCCGAGCACGGTGGACGACTCCCTGGCGCCGCCGGGAAAGCACGTCGCGAGCCTCTTCTGCCAGCACTTCCGCTATGCGCTTCCCGGCGGCCGGAGCTGGGACGCGGAGCGAGAGCATGCCGCCGACGCGATCGTGGACCAGGTCGCGAAGTTCGCGCCGAACTTCAAGGCCGCGATCCTCGGCCGGCGCATCCTCTCGCCCCTCGACCTCGAGCGCGAGTTCGGGCTCGTCGGCGGCGACATCTTTCACGGCAAGCTCGCGCTCAACCAGCTCTTCAGCGCACGTCCGGTCCTCGGCTATGGCAACTACCGCATGCCCGTCGCGGGCCTCTACCTGTGCGGCTCGGGGGCGCACCCGGGCGGCGGCGTCACCGGCATTCCGGGGCACAACGCGGCGCGCGAGGTCTTGAGGGACCTCTAGCTCGCGACGGATCCCGCCAGTCTGACAATATCTGTAATCGGGGCTATCCTGATGCTTCTCGTGCGGCACAAGGTGCGCCGACTTCCGATCGCCGCCTCCGTCTTCCACGTCACAAGGACACCATCGATGAACACGAAGAGTCTGGTGACTTCCATCGCCCTGTTGCTCGGGGCACTCGCTACGACAACGGTCTTCGCGCAGGCCCCGGCGGGCTCGACGGGCGAATGCAAGGACGGGACCTACACGTCCGCGAAGAGCAAGCGCGGCGCGTGCGCCGGACACGGCGGCGTGAAGACCTGGTTCGCGCAAACCAAGACGGCGCCGAAATCGGCGAAGGCCTCCACCGCCGCTACGGCGCCGCAAGCCCCCGCCAGGCAGGCCGCGGCGGGCTCGACGGGCGAATGCAAGGACGGGACCTATACGTCCGCAAAGAGCAAGCGTGGCGCGTGCGCCGGGCACGGCGGCGTGAAGACCTGGTTCGAAGAAACGAAGGCGGCTCCGAAGTCGGGGAAGGCCCCCGCTGCCGCTACAGCGCCGGAAGCGACCGCGAAGTCCACTGCCGCGCCGGCTCCCAGGGCCACGCCGAAGTCGACGGCGGCGCCCAGCGAAGCTGCGCCCGGTGGTGGGACAGGAAAGGTCTGGGTGAACACGTCGTCCAAGATCTACCACTGCAGCGGCGACCGGTGGTACGGAAAGACCAAGAGCGGGGAGTACATGTCCGAAGCGGACGCCACCGCCAAGGGCTATCGTCCGTCCCGCAACAAGCCATGTAGCTGAGCCTGAACGTCCGGGGGGCGAAAGCGGGCTCGTCCCCGCCGAGGGCCCGCTACAGCTTCCAGTCGGGCTTGCGCTTCTGCAGGAACGCGTCGACGCCCTCGCGCGCGAAGTCGGTGTCCATGTTGCAGGAGATCGTCTTCGTCGCGTCCTCGTAGGCGCGGGCGAGGCTTTCGTCGAGCTGTCGGTAGAAGAGCGCCTTGCCCGTGGCGAGCGCCTCGCGCGGCTTCGCCTTGAGGCTCGCGATGAGCTCGCTCACCGCGCCCGCGACCTCGCCCGGCGGCGCGATGCGGTTCACGAGGCCCCATTCGAGCGCCTGCCCGGCGCCGATGAAGCCGCCGGTGAAGAGCATCTCGGCGGCGCGCTTGCGCCCGAGGTTGCGCGAAAGGGCGACCGCGGGCGTCGAGCAGAAGAGCCCGAGGTTCACGCCCGAGACGGCGAACTTCGCCTCGCTCGAGGCCACCGCGAGGTCGCACTGGGCGACGAGCTGGCAGCCCGCGGCGGTGGCGAGCCCGTTCACGACGGCGATCACCGGCACGGGCAGGGCGATGAGCTTCTGCATCACGGCGCTGCAGGAGCGGAAGAGCGCCTCGACTTCCGGCTGCGCGAGGGAGCGCATCTCCTTGAGGTCGTGGCCCGCGCAGAAGGCGGCGCCGGCGCCGGTGATCGTCACCACGCGGACGGTCTCGTCGCGGGCGATCGCGTCGAGCGCCTCGTGCAACGCTTCGAGGAGCGGCCGGTTGAGCGCGTTGTACTGGCGCGGGCGGTCGAGGACGAGGGCGGCGACGCCGTCGCGCACTTCGCGGCGCAGCACCGGCTCGGCGTGGGTGAGGGCGGCTTCGCCCGGACGGTCGTTCATGGCGGTCCTCCTCGCAGGCGGGATGTCCGATTATCGCACTCGCAGGGCCTCGCGTTGCCTTGCCCGCGTCGGGCGCGCTGGGGTAGCATTCGCGGACAATTCCCGTGGATGCCCAGGGCGCCCGTCTCGCGGCGAGAAGGGCGGCCATTCGACCCTCGATGACCGGCGACACCATTCTCGAAACGCGCGGCCTCACGAAGGAGTTCAAGGGCTTCGTCGCCGTCGACGGCGTGAGCCTCAAGGTCCGCCGCGGCGCGATCCACGCGCTCATCGGGCCGAACGGCGCGGGCAAGACCACGACGTTCAACCTCCTCACCAAGTTCCTCGCGCCCACGTCGGGCACCATCCTCTTCAACGGGCAGGACATCACGGGCGAGCGGCCGGCGGACGTGGCGCGCCGCGGCATGATCCGCTCGTTCCAGATCTCCGCGGTGTTCCCGAACCTCACGGTGCTCGAGAACGTGCGCATCGCGCTGCAGAGGAGCCTCGGCACGAGCTTCCACTTCTGGAAGCGGGAAAGGACGCTCGAGGTCCTGAACGAGCGCGCCATGGCGCTCCTCGAGCGCGTGCATCTCGCGAAGTTCGCGCGCGTGCACGCGGGCGAGCTCGCCTACGGGCGCAAGCGCACGCTCGAGATCGCGACCACGCTCGCCATGGAGCCGGAGCTGAGGCTCCTCGACGAGCCGACCTCCGGCATGGGGCACGAGGACGTGGGCCACGTGCAGGCGCTCATCAAGGAGGCGGCCGCCGGGCGCACGGTGCTGATGGTCGAGCACAACATGAGCGTCGTCGCCGACCTTTCCGACACGATCACCGTGCTGGCGCGCGGCGAGGTGCTGGCCGAGGGACCTTACGCGACCGTGTCGAAGAATCCGCTGGTCGTCGAAGCCTATGTGGGGACCGGCCATGGCTGAGACCCTGCTGAAGGTCGAAGGCTTGCAGGCCTGGTACGGCGAGTCGCACATCCTGCACGGCGTCGGCTTCGAGATCG
>DATIVM010000391.1:0-3206 GCA_035465975.1 Usitatibacter sp. | reverse complement strand
CGACGTGCGCGTGGAGCCGCTCGAGGAACGCGCCGGCGAGTCGCGCATCGCCGAGCTGGTGCGCGGCGCCGACGTCGTGCTCGACTGCTCGGACAACTTCGCGACGCGCCATGCGTTGAACCGGGCGTGCGTCGCCTTGCGCAAGTCGCTCGTTTCCGGCGCCGCCATCCGCTTCGACGGGCAGGTGGCGGTCTTCGACCTGCGGCGCGACGACGCGCCGTGCTATCACTGCCTCTTCGCCGAGGACGCCGAGACTCCCGAGGAGCGCTGCGCGACCATGGGCATCTTCGCGCCGCTGGTCGGCATCGTCGGCACGTTCCAGGCGCTCGAGGCGATCAAGCTCGTCGCCGCGGTGGGGGAGTCGCTCGCCGGGCGGCTGCTCCTCTTCGACGCCCTCGCCAGCCGCTGGCACGAGGTGCGGCTCGCGCGCGACCCCCATTGCCGGGTCTGCGGGCGGGCACGCGCCGCGGCCGCCTAGGAGGAAACCATGGCCCCCCTGCTCCGGAACCGACTCCTGCTCGCCGCCTTGCTCGCGGCGGCCGCGACCTGCGCCGCGGCGCAGACGGTCTACAAGCTGATCGACAAGAACGGGAAGGTGACCTACGCCGAGGAACCCCCGAAGTACTTCGACGGTCAGGTCATCCGGATCGACATCGATCCGAACGCCAACAAGGCGACGCTCGGCGCGCCGAAGGCCCTGCAGCCGTCCAGCAGGACGGAGACGGGCGCGAAGCCGAAGGACGCGGCGCCGCCCGAGCCGAGCGCCGCGCAGAAGCTCGAGGCCGCGCAGCGCCGGCTCGAGTCGGCGCGCAAGGCGCTCGACGAGGCGCGCGAGCATCCGGGCGAGGGCGACGTCCGGTTCATCGGCAACGTCGGGGGCGGCACGCGCCCCGTGCCGACCGAGGCGTACCAGCAGCGGCTCGCGGATCTCGAGCGGGCCGTGAAGGAGGCGGAAGATGAAGTTCGCGGGCTGGAGAAGCAGTAGCGTTTCGCGCGCCTGCGCGCGCGGCGCCGGGTCGTGCGCGCTCGCGGCGATGCTGCTCGCCGTAGCGATCCCCGCGCCAGCCGCGACGTTCTACAAGTGGACCGACAAGGACGGCACCGTGCATTACGGCGACACGCCGCCGAAGGGATTCACCGGCACGGTGACGCCGGTGGAGGTGGATCCGGGTACGCACACCATGCCTTCGCCCGCGCCGGCGAAGGCGCCGGAGAAGGCGGCGGCTCCGGAGCCCGGCGCGCAGAAGGCGCCTCCCGCACCGGACCTGCTCACGCAGCGCCGCGAGACGCGCGCGCGCCTCGAGGCGAATCTCGCGCATGCGAGGGAGCGGCTCGACCTCGCGCAGAAGGCACTCGCCGAGTTCACGGATACGGGCGGCGGGGACGAGCAGTACACGCAGAGGCAGGTGGACCCCGGCGCGGTCAACCCGAATGCCTTCCCGAGCGAGTCGCGGGAGCTGCAGAAGGCACCCATCGCCAATCCGGATCTCACCCAGAGCGTCCCGGCGACCGGCGGGATGCTCGGGATGGCGCCGCGCTCGACCTGCCGCCAGGTGGTCAACCCGGAGGGCAAGAAGATGCTCGTATGCCCGACCGCGGTGCCGAACCAGGATTACTACCGGCGCTTGCAGGAGCTCGAGGACGCGGTGAAGCGCGCGCAGGCCGAGGTCGAAGAGGCCGAGCGCGCCTATCGCCGCGGCGTCGACTGAACGGCTAGACCCGCAAGGTCGCGAGGTTCCAGCGCGGCTGCACGGAGAAATCCTCGATCTCCGCGGGCAGCTTCGAATCGCCGTACTTCAGGGCGGCCGCGAAGGCGATCATCGCGCCGTTGTCGGTGCACAGCCGTAGCGGCGGGAAATGCACCTCGCAGCCGCGTGCCTGCGTCTCGCGCTCGAGGCGCTCGCGCAGCGCAGCGTTCGCGCCCACGCCGCCCGCCACGACCAGCCGGTCGAGCCCTTCGCGCTCGAGCGCGAGCAGGCATTTCGCCGTGAGCACGTCCACGACCGCGGCCTGGAACGAGGCCGCGAGGTCCGCGCGCGCGGCATCGTCGAGCACGGGCATCTCGCGCACGCGCGTGAGCACCGCCGTCTTCAGTCCGCTGAAGCTGAAGTCGAGGCCGCCGCTCGCGATCATGGGACGCGGCAGGGGATGGCGCGCCGGATCGCCGCTCGATGCGAGTCGCGCGAGCGCCGGCCCGCCGGGATATTCGAGCCCGAGCACCGTCGCCGTCTTGTCGAAGGCCTCGCCCGCCGCGTCGTCCTGCGTCTCGCCCAGGAGCGCGTAGCGGCCCACGCCGTCCACGCGCATGAGCTGCGTGTGGCCGCCGGAGACGAGCAGTGCGACGAAGGGGAAGGCCGGCCGCGGCTCGGCGAGCAGCGGCGAGAGCAGGTGCCCTTCGAGGTGGTGGATTCCGACCAGGGGACGCTGCAGCGCGAGCGCGAGGCCGGCGGCCACCGAGGCGCCCACCAGCAGGGCGCCGCCAAGGCCGGGGCCGCGGGTGTAGGCGACGAGCGAGACGTCCTCGATTCCCCGCCCCGCCGTCGCGAGCACCTGGCGAAGCAGCGGCAGCAGGCGGCGCACGTGGTCGCGTGAGGCGAGCTCCGGCACCACGCCGCCATAGTCCGCATGGAGCCGGACCTGGGAGTGGAGCGCATCGCCGAGGAGGCCCGAGGCGGTGTCGTAGAGGGCGACGCCCGTCTCGTCGCAGGAGGTCTCGATGCCGAGGATGAGCAGGAGGAAGGTCCTTCCGGAGCGCCCCGGGCGCCTTTCCCGGGGGCCAAAATCCTGATATTATGCGTGGTTTTCCAGCACCGAAAATCCCGCAGCGACCCATGCCCATTGTCCGAGTCAAGGAAAACGAGCCGTTCGACGTGGCGCTTCGCCGCTTCAAGCGCGCCGTCGAGAAGACCGGGCTCCTCACCGAGCTCCGCGCGCGCGAGTTCTACGAGAAGCCCACCGCGGAGCGCAAGCGCAAGCATGCCGCGGCCGTGAAGCGCCGCTTCAAGCGCATGCGCGCGCAGATGCTGCCGCCCAAGCTCTACTGAGAGGCCGCATACCGGATTCCTCGCGGCGAGCCGGGCCCCGTGCCCCGCTCGCCGCGCTCATTTGGAGGTGTTAATGGCACTGCGCGAGCGATTGAACGAGGACCTCAAGACGGCGATGAAGGCGCGCGAGCAGGAGCGGCTGGGCGCGTTGCGGCTCATGCT
>DATIVM010000390.1:0-2711 GCA_035465975.1 Usitatibacter sp. | reverse complement strand
ACACGACCGGCGCGGGCATCCGCTTCGGCATCCCGGTGACGGAGTACGACACGGTGAACATCGGGTTCACGGGCGAGCGCACCAGCCTTTCCATCGATCCGTCCATCGCGCCGCAGCGCTACCTCGACTTCATCGCCGAGTTCGGCGAGAGGACGAACACGCTGCGCACCAACGCCTCCTTCGCGCACGACACGCGCGACAGCCTCACCTGGCCCACGCGGGGCGCCCTCAACGAGGCGGGAATCGAGGTGGGCGTGCCCCCCGGCGACCTCACCTACTACCGCGCGAACTACCAGAGCCAGTGGTTCTTCACGCCGGAGAACCGGTTCTCGTGGGCGACGCTGATGCTCAACGGCGAGCTCGGCTACGCGAAGGGCTACCGGGGCCATCCGCTGCCGTTCTTCAAGAACTTCTACGCGGGCGGCGTGGATTCCGTGCGCGGCTTCCAGACCGCGACCCTCGGCCCGCGCGACACCAACGGCGACATCCTCGGGGGCAACCGGAGGTTCGTGGGCAACATCGAGCTGCTCTTCCCGCCGCCGGGGTACAAGGAGAAGAACGTGCGGCTCTCCACGTTCGTCGACTTCGGCAACGTCTGGGGCGAGGGCGAGAAGATCACCGGCAACTCCATCCGCGTCTCCACCGGCATCGCGGTGAGCTGGGATTCGCCGGTGGGCCCGCTCAAGTTCGCGTTCGGCTTCCCGATCCGCAAGCAGCCCGAGGACAAGATCGAGAGGTTCCAGTTCCAGCTCGGCCGGATTTTCTGATCAGGATGGGATCGGTCATGAAGATGATCCTCGCGACGATGCTCGCGGCCGCGGCGTTCGCGGCGCAGGCCGCCGACCTCAAGATCGGCTTCGTGAACACCGAGCGCGTGTTCCGCGAGGCGGCGCCCGCCAAGCGCGCCCAGCAGAAGCTCGAGCGCGAGTTCGCCGCGCGCAACTCCGAGCTCTCCACGCTGGAGAAGAAGGGGCGCGACCTGCAGGCGGAGCTCGAGCGCGACAACGTGACGATGACGGAGGCGGCGCGCCGCGAGAAGGAGCGCCAGCTCGCCGACATCAGCCGCGAGTTCCAGAGGAAGCAGCGCGAGATCCGCGAGGACCTCAACCTGCGCCGCAACGAGGAGCTCGCCGCCGTGCAGGAGCGCGCGACGCGGGTGATCAACCAGATCGCCGAGCAGGAGCACTACGACCTCATCGTGCAGGAAGCGGTGTTCGCGAGCTCGCGCATCGACATCACCGACAAGGTCATCCGCGCCCTCGCGGACAAGTAGCCCGTGGAGCTCACCCTGCGGGACATCGTCGGGCGCCTCGGCGGCGAGGCGGTGGGCGAGGCGGCCGCCCCGCTCACGGGAGTGGCGACGCTCGATTCCGCGGGGCCGCGCGACATCGCCTTCCTCGCCAACCCGCGCTACCGCGGCAAGCTCGCGAGCACGCGCGCCGGCGCCGTCATCCTCGGCCGCGGCGACCGCGACGCGGCCCGCATCCCGCGCATCGTCTCGGACAACCCCTACGCCTACTACGCGCGCACCGTGGCGCTGTTCCACCCGGCGCCCGCCGTGGTCCCCGGCGTCCATCCGACCGCGCAGGTCGATCCGAGCGCCCGGGTCGATCCCGGCGCGCAGGTCGGGCCGTTCGCCGTGGTCGGGCCGCGCGCGAGCGTCGGCCGCGGCGCGTATGTCGGGGCGCACGTCACGCTCGGCGCCGACGTGGCGATCGGCGAGGAGACGCGAATCTACGCCGGCGTCGCGGTCCACGACCGCTGCCGCCTCGGCGCGCGCTGCATCGTCCACTCGGGCGCGGTGATCGGCGCCGACGGATTCGGCATGGCGCGCGACGAGGGGCGCTGGATCAAGATCCCGCAGGTCGGGGCGGTGCGCATCGGCGACGACGTGGAGATCGGCGCCAACACCACGATCGACCGCGGGGCGCTGGACGACACGGTGATCGAGGAGGGCGTGAAGCTCGACAACCAGATCCAGGTCGCGCACAACTGCGTGATCGGCGCGCACACGGTGATCGCCGGCTGCACCGGCATCTCCGGCAGCGTCACCATCGGGAAGAGCTGCATGATCGGCGGCGGCGTGGGCATCGTCGGCCACATCTCGATCTGCGACCACGTGACGATCTCGGGCATGACGCTGGTGGCGAAGCCCATCACGCGCCCGGGGACGTACACTTCGGGCCTGCCGATGATGCCGCACGCGCAGTGGCTGAGGAGCGCCGCGCTGCTGCGGCGGCTGGACCGAATCGCCGGGCGCCCCGCGGGCGCCCTTCCGGGAGAGGGCCGTGAGCGAGACGATGACGATTGAGGAGATCCAGGAGTATCTCCCGCACCGCTATCCATTCCTGCTGATCGACCGCGTCGTGGAGTACGAGAAGGACACGCGGCTGGTCGCGATCAAGAACGTGACCGCGAACGAGCCGTTCTTCCCGGGGCACTTCCCGCACTACGCGGTGATGCCGGGCGTGCTCATCGTCGAGGCCATGGCGCAGGCCGCCGCGGTGCTCTCGCTGAAGAGCCTCGGCCACAAGAACGACGGCAAGTGGGTCTACTACTTCGTCGGCATCGACGGCGCGCGCTTCAAGAAGCCGGTGGTGCCCGGCGACACGCTGCGCCTCGAAGTGACGCAGGGCCGCCAGGGCCGCGGCATCGGCAAGTTCAACACCGTCGCGAAGGTCGGCGATACCGTGGTCTGCGAGGCCGAGCTC
>DATIVM010000389.1:0-3183 GCA_035465975.1 Usitatibacter sp. | reverse complement strand
GCCGACCACGCGCAGCTCGAGCGGCCGGTGGTCATCAAGGTGCTGCACGCGCATCTCGCCAAGGACGCCGAGATGACCGAGCGGTTCCGGCGCGAAGCGCAGGCGGCGGCGCGGCTGGTGCACCCGCACATCTGTCCGGTGATGGACGCGGGGCAGCACGGCACCACGGTGTACACGGTGATGCCCTACCTCTCGGGCGGGTCGCTCTCCGACCGCATCGCGAAGCGGAAAACGGTCGATCCCGGCGAGGCCGCGGCCGCGATCGCGCAGGTGGCCACGGCGCTCGACTACGCGCACCGGCGCGGCATCGTGCATCGCGATATCAAGCCCGACAACGTGCTGTTCGACGAAGACGGCAACGCCATCCTTACTGATTTTGGTATAGCCGAGGCGCGTCATCAGGGGCGGCTGACGGCGTCGGGGCGGGCCATGGGCACGCCGCACTACATGTCGCCCGAGCAGGCCATGGGAAAGCTCGTGGACGGCCGCAGCGACGTGTACGCGCTGGGCGTGGTGCTGTACGAGGCAGCGGTCGGGTTTCCGCCGTTCGACGGGCCCGACGCGTTCTCGGTGGGCTACAAGCAGGTGCACGAGCAGCCGGTGGCGCCCGATCAGATCGATTCGCGGGTGCCGGCCGCGTTCTCGGCGATCATCATGCGCTGCCTCGCCAAGGCACCGAGCGCCCGCTACGCCCGCGCCAACGATCTCGCCGACGCGCTCATCGCGTTCATCGCCACGCTGCCCGCCCGCGCCGACGAATTCCGCGCCGCCCGCGCCGCGCGCCATTCCGTGCCCACGCCGCCCGCGTCATGAAGCTCGCCTGGGATCGCGTGGTGGTGCACACCGCCAACCCGTTCGTCATCGCCCGCGGGGGCGCGAGCGAGTACGTACGCGTGCGTGTTCGCCTCACCGCATCCGACGGCGTCGAAGGGCTGGGTGAGGCCGCGCCGAGCGCGTTCTACGGCGAGACCGCCGACACCGTCGTCGCCGCGCTGGAGCAGCTGCGCCCCCTCATCGAGCGCGCCGACCCCTGGGCGCTCGAAGATCTGGAGCGCGACCTGGCCCGCGCCCTCCGCGGAAACGCCGCCGCGCGCATGGCGGTGAGCGCGGCCGCGCACGACATCGTGGGCCAGCGGCTCGGCGTTCCCCTCTATCGCCTGTGGGGGCTCGCGCCGGGCAGCGCCCCGCCGTCGAGTTTCACCATCGCCATCGCGCCCACCGAAGCCGAGCTCGTGCAGCGCGTCGAGCAGGCCGCCGAGTACCCCGTGCTCAAGGTGAAGCTCGGCACCGACCGCGACGAAGACATCGTGCGCGCGGTGCGCGGCGCCGCGCCGGCCAAGACCATTCGCGTCGACGCCAACGCCGCGTGGACGCCCAAGCACGCCGTGGCCGTCATCGAACGGCTCGCCCGCTACGGCGTGGAGTTCGTGGAGCAGCCGCTCCCGCCCCACGACCTCGACGGCCTGCGCTTCGTGCGTGAGCGGTCGCCGCTTCCCATCGTCGCCGACGAATAGTGCGTGACCGCCGCCGACATTCCGCGCCTCGCCGGCGCGGCGGACGGCATCAACATCAAACTCGCCAAGTGCGGCGGCCTGATCGAGGCGCGGCGCATGATCGCGGCCGCGCGCGCCCACGGCCTGCGCGTGATGATGGGGTGCATGATCGAGACCAGCCTCGGCATCACGGCGGCGGCGCACCTCGCGCCGCTGCTCGACGACGCCGATCTCGACGGTGCCGCCCTCCTGGCCGACGACCCCCACGAGGGCGCGACCATCGCCGGCGGCCGGATCGCGATTCCCGACGCGCCGGGGCTGGGCGCGCGCCTGCGCACGCGCTGAACCGGCGATCGCCGGCACGCCGCGCATGCTGATCTCGGTCGCGCTCCCGCTCCCCCTGTTCCGCGAATTCACGTACGCGGCGCCTGATCGCCTGGCGGCGCGCGCGGGCGTGGGCGCGCGCGTCGTGGTGCCGGTGCGGGGGCGGCGCGCGATCGGCATCGTCGTGGCCCACGCCGAGCCGCGCGACGACGTCACGCCCAAGGAAATCCTCGACGCGCCCGACGACGCGCCGGCGGTGAGCGCGCCGATGCTCGACCTCGCGCGGTGGATCTCGGAGTACTACGTGGCGCCGCTCGGGATGGTGCTTCGCACGATGCTTCCGGCGGCGCTGGGCGCGGTGCGTGCGCCGACGCCCGCGCGCAAGGAAGTGCGCGTGGCCCGCGTCGCGCGCGAGCTTCCGTCGCTGCTGGAGCGCGATCGCCTCTTCAAGCGCGCGCCCAAGCAGCGCGCCGCGTACGAGTTGCTCGAATCGCTGGGCGGGCGCGCTCCGGTGGACCATCTCGTGTCGCAGCTCGGGGCGTCCCCCTCGGCCGTGGCGGCGCTCGGCACGCGCGGCCTCGTGGCGTTCGAGCGCCAGGTCGTGTCGCGCGATCCCTTCCTGTCGCGGCCGGCGCCGCCCGCGACCGCGCACCGCCTCACCCCCGCGCAGGAGGCCGCGGTGCACGCGCTGCGCCGCGGCGGCGGCGGGGAGTCCTTCCTGCTGCACGGCGTCACGGGGAGCGGCAAGACGCTCGTGTACGTCGAGTTCCTCCGCACCGTGGTGCACGACTGGGGAAAAACGGCCATCGTGCTCGTCCCCGAGATCGCGCTCACGCCGCAGACCGTCGATCGCTTCCGCGCCGTGTTCGGCGACCGGATCGCGGTGCTCCACAGCGCGCTGAGCGACGGCGAGCGGTACGACGAGTGGCTCGCGTTGAAGAACGGCACCAAGCGGATCGCCGTCGGCGCCCGCTCCGCGATCTTCGCGCCGCTCGAGAACCTCGGTGCGATCGTCGTCGACGAGGAGCACGAGCAGAGCTACAAGCAGGGAGAGAATCCGCGCTATCACGCGCGCGAGGTCGCGATCGTCCGCGCGCGCGAGGAGGGCGCCGTCGTCGTCCTCGGCAGCGCCACGCCGAGCCTCGAGAGCTGGCTCAACGCGACGACGGGGAAGCACCGGCTCCTCGAGCTGCCGCAGCGCGTCGGCGGCGGACGGCTTCCCGACGTCGAGGTCGTCGATCTGCGCGCGAAGCAGAAGCTCCCGCAGGGCGGGGGAGCGCTCGATCCATTTCGCTACGTGATCAGCGAGGCGCTCGAGGAGGCGCTCCGCGATCGGCTGAAGAAGGGCGAGCAGAGCATCCTGCTG
>DATIVM010000388.1:0-28251 GCA_035465975.1 Usitatibacter sp. | reverse complement strand
ACGATCCAGTCGGAAGCGCGGATCACGTCCAGGTTGTGCTCGATCACCACGAGCGAGTGTCCCGCGGCGATCAGCTTGCGGAACGACGCGAGGAGCTTCGCCACGTCGTCGAAGTGCAGGCCCGTCGTCGGCTCGTCGAAGAGGAAGAGGCGCGTGCCGGGCGTGCCGGGGCGCTTCGGCAGCATCGAGATGGAACGGCCCGCGGCTTCCGCGAGGTGTCCGGAGAGCTTGAGGCGCTGCGCCTCGCCGCCGGAGAGCGTCGGGACCGGTTGACCGAGGCGCAGGTAGTCGAGGCCCACGTCGACGAGGGGCTGCAGGCGGCGCACGATCTCCGAATCCTTCGGGAACGCCTTCACCGCTTCCTCGACGGTGAGCTCGAGCACGTCCGCGATGCTGCGGCCGTCGACCTTCACCTCGAGCACTTCCTCGCGATAGCGGGTGCCGCTGCAGTCCGGGCAGCGCAGGTACACGTCGGAGAGGAACTGCATCTCCACGTGCTCGAAGCCGTTGCCGCTGCAGGTCGGGCAGCGCCCGTTGCCGGAGTTGAAGCTGAAGGTGCCCGCGGTGTAGCCGCGCGCCTTCGAGTCCGGCGCGTTGGCGAAGAGCTCGCGGATCGCGTCGAACGCGCCGACGTAGCTCGCCGGATTGGATCGCGTGGTGCGGCCGATGGGCGACTGGTCGACGAACACGACGTCGTTCACGCGCTCGGCGTTGACGAGCTCGCGGAAGGCGCCGGGCGTTTCCGTCGGCTTGCCGAGGCGCTTGAGGAGCGCCGGGTGCAGCACGTCCTGGATCAGCGTCGACTTGCCCGAGCCCGAGACGCCCGTGACGCACACCAGGCGGTTGAGCGGGAAATCGGCGTCGACGCCCTTCAGGTTGTGCTCGGCGGCGCCGCGGACGCCGAGGCACACCGTGCCGTGCAGCGGATCGCGCCCGAGCTCGTTGGGGATCTGCATGCCGGGGCGGCGCACCTCGATCTCCGCGGGGCGCGCGTCGGCGCGCCGCCGCCCGGAGAGGTATTCGGCGGTGAGCGTGTCGGCGCGCTTGAGCTCCTCGGGCGGCCCGAAGAAGACCACGCGGCCGCCGTGCTCGCCGGGCCCGGGGCCCATGTCGAGCAGCCGGTCCGCCTCGAGCATGATCTGCGGGTCGTGCTCCACCACGACCAGGGAATTGCCCGCGTCGCGCAGCCGCTTCATCACCTCGATCACGCGCCCCATGTCGCGCGGGTGCAGCCCGATGGAAGGCTCGTCGAGCACGAAGAGCGTGTTCACGAGCGAGGTGCCGAGCGCGGTGGTGAGGTTGATGCGCTGCACCTCGCCGCCGGAAAGCGTGCGCGACTGCCGGTCGAGGGTGAGGTAGGCGAGGCCCACCTCGCGCAGGTATCCGAGCCGCGAGCGGATCTCGGCGAGCAGCAGCTCCGTCGCCTCGTCGAGGGGCCTCGGCAGCGTCACGCGCGCGAAGAAATCGGCGATGCGCTCGATGGGGAGCAGCATCACGTCGTGGATCGAGAGGCCCGGGAGCGCCGCCAGCTCGTCGCGGGTCCATTCGGTGCCCTTCGAGAGGTAGCGGCGCTGCGGCGCGAGCACGGCATCCGCGTCTTCCTTCGTGCCCACGCGCCACAGCAGGGACTCGGGCTTGAGGCGCGCGCCGTCGCACGCGCTGCACGCCGTGTACGCCCGGTAGCGCGACAGGAGCACGCGGATGTGCATCTTGTACGCCTTGGTCTCGAGCCAGTCGAAGAAGCGCTGCACGCCGTACCAGTGCGTCTTGCCCGACTTGTTCCAGCTCACCCAGTCGTCGTCGCCCTCGATCACCCAGCGCCTCTGCCGCGGCGTGAGGTCGCGCCACGGGGTGTCCAGCGGCACGCCGCGCTTCGGCGCGAGCTTCTCGAGGTCGTCCTGGCACTCGTCGTAGCTCTTCGACTGGAAGATCTTCACGGCGCCCGCGCGCAGGCTCTTCGACTCGTCGGGGATGACGAGGCCGTAGTCGACCCCGATCACGCGACCGAAGCCGCGGCAGGTGTCGCACGCGCCGATCGGCGAGTTGAACGAGAACCGCGCCGGCGTCGGATCGGAGTAGTGGATGTCGCACGGGGCGCAATGCAGGTCCGTGGAGAAGCGCCACACCGTGATTCCCGACGGTCGCGAGACCTCCGGTCGGGAATCCACCTCGTCGCCCACGAAGACATTCACCCTTCCGTTCCCCACGCGCAGCGCCGCTTCGAGCGCCTCCACCACGCGCGCCTTTTCGGCGACGGACATGCGGATGCGGTCCTGCACGACGTCGAGGCGCTGGCCCTCGCGGCGGTGGATGCGCGCGTAGCCCTGGGCCTGGAGGAGCTTCGTGATCTCCTCCTCGGTGAAGTTCGCCGGCACGTCGACGGGAAAGGTGATCACGAGGCGCGGATCCTGCGCCGCCTTCGCGCGCTCCTCGATCTCGGCGAAGATCGTCTCCGGGGTGTCGCGGCGCACCGGCTGCGCGCAGCGGCGGCAGAAGAGGCGGCCGGCGCGCGCGAAGAGGAGCTTCAGGTGGTCGTTGATCTCGGTCATCGTCCCGACCGTGGAGCGCGAGGTGCGCACCGGGTTGGTCTGGTCGATGGCGATGGCGGGCGGGATGCCCTCGATGGAATCCACCTGCGGCTTGTCCATCCGGTCGAGGAACTGCCGCGCGTACGGGGAGAACGTCTCCACGTAGCGACGCTGGCCCTCGGCGTAGAGCGTGTCGAAGACGAGCGAGGACTTGCCGGAGCCCGAGGGCCCGGTCACGACCACCAGCTCGCCGGTGGGGATGTCGACGTCGAGGTTCTTGAGGTTGTTCTGGCGGGCGCCGCGGATGCGGATGGCTTCGGGGGCGTCGTCGTTCAATGCGGCGGCATCGCCGGCGGGGGCGGCGGAGAGATCGTTCATGGAGGCTTGCGGGCGGCGCCCCAGCGGACGCTCGAAGTGGGTGGTGTAGCGCCCTCTATTCTAGGCGCAAAAAAGAGCGCGGGTTGCGCTCCACTTGTACTCGATAAATAGGACCGTTTCCGACCTAGTTCAAGGCGGAACGCGGTGCGATCCGGAAGCCGGACCTGCGGCCGGATTGATCCTGGCCAAGCAGCCGGGCGCCTGGCGGTGCGAGGGTTGGCTGCCCGCCTTGCCGTGGAAGACCCGTGGTCCCGAAAGTCCCGCACGTTCGCGCCTCCGACCTGCACGGATACAGCCGGCTCGCGGTCGACGGCGTTCTCGCGCTCACGCGGCTCGTGGAGGCCATGCACGCGAACATCGCCCGGGGAGCGGGCGGCCCCGCCGGGGGGATTACGGGATTGGTGTATCGAAGCGTGCGCGGCGCGACGCGCCTGGTGGGCGGAGGCCTCGACGCGATGCTCGCGCAGCTCGCTCCCCTGCTCGAGGAGGAGCCGTCGTCGCCGGTGCGCGAGGCGCTCATCGCCGCTCTGAACGGCGTGCTGGGCGACCACCTCGCCGCCACCGCGAACCCGCTGGCGATTCCCATGCGCCTGCGCCGCGAGGGCGTGCCGCTCGAGCTCGCGCGCGAGGCGCTCGCGAAATCCGTGCCGCGGGCGAGCGCCCAGGTCGTCCTGCTCGTGCACGGGCTCTGCCGCAACGACCTGCAATGGTGCCGCAACGGCCGCGACCACGGGGCGCTGCTCGCAGCCGATGCCGCCTTCGCCGTGCCCTGGACTCCGGTGTACCTGCACTACGACAGCGGACTCCATGTCTCGACCAACGGACGCGCGTTCGCCGGGCTGATCGAGCAGATGGTGAACGCATGGCCGGTCCCCGTCGCCGGTCTCGCCATCCTCGGCCACAGCATGGGCGGCCTGGTCGCGCGAAGCGCCTGCCACTACGGCGCGGCGGCGGGACACGATTGGCCGCGGCGCCTGCGCAAGGTGATCTTCCTCGGCACGCCGCACCATGGCGTGCCGCTCGAGCGCGGCGGGAACTGGGTGAACGTCGCCCTGGACTCGAGCCCCTACACCGCGGCCCTCGCCCGCCTCGGCAGGATCCGCAGCGCCGGCATCACCGACCTGCGCTACGGCAACCTCCTCGACGAGGACTGGCGGCATCGCGACCGCTTCGGCCGCGCGGAAGACCGGCGCATCGCGGTGCCGCTTCCGCAGGGCGCGCAGTGCTACGCCATCGCCGCCTCGATCGGGAAGCGGCCGCGCAATCCGCGCGCGACGCTCCTCGGCGACGGCCTCGTGCCGGTGCGCAGCGCCCTGGGCCAGCACCCCGACGCGGCGCTCAAGCTCCCGATCCCGGAATCGCGCCGCTGGATCGCCTACGGAATGGGCCACCTCGACCTGCTCGATCGAAGGGCGGTGTATGCGCGCATCCGGCGCTGGATGCTCGCGCCGGACTGAGGCCGTTCACGCGTGCTTGCGCGGGCGGCGGAAGGCCGCGCGCAGCTCGTCCTTCGCCCGTTCGAGGACGCGGCGCTGCCTCGATCCGAGGTTGTGGCCGGCGCGGTTGATGTAGAACGTGAGCATCGACATCGCCGAGCGGAAGGGATCGGCCTTGCGTCGATGGCTCGCTTCCGCGGAGCGCTTGAGCGAGCGCGCGATGGCTTTCGGGTCGGCCTTGGCGAAGACGCCGCCTTCCAGGTCGAGCGCGTCGCTGCCTTCGGTCACCCGTTGCGACCAGCGCCGGGGCGACCTGCCATGCGGGGCTTTCGTTCGTGTGGCCATGGAGCTTGGACCGCGGATCGCCCGGGAAATCCACCCTCGCCCGTGAAATCAGCGCGAGCGGCGGATCGCTCCCGGCGCGAGAAGCGCAAGCAATACGGCGAGAAGCGCGAGGGCCCATTCGGAGAGCGTGGGAATCGGCGTCGGAGGCGCTGATCCTCCCGACCCGCCGCCCGGCACGCCCGGGCCGCCCTGGTCCACGATCTCGGTGTTCGGCACGAGGTCGTCGTCGCCGGTGCCGCCATCGGTGATGCTGAACGTCACCGTGTTGCCGCTCACGCCGGCCGGGAGCTGGTACCAATGGGGCGACGTATCCGCGGATGTCGGGCCGTACTTCCAGTAGGCGGTGCCGGCCGGGAACACCTGCGGATAGGTGATGGTGAAGGTGACGGTGGACCCCGCGGTGCAACCCGCGAGCGTGAAGTCGAACAGGCCGTCCGGGAACGTGACGTTGGCCGGCGCGCTTCCCGCCGGCGGGGAGCGCGGAGCGCCGACGAGCGGGATGAACGCGGCGGTCGCGAAACCGCAGCCCGGGCCGCCGCCGGTGAACGACGCGGAGATCGTCCCGCTCCCGGTCGGGGAGGGGCCGGTGAAGGTCCGCGCCGGAATCGGGATGAAGCTCGCGATGACGCTGCAGTTCGCGATGACCGGACTCGTCGTGTAGGTGTTGCCGACCAGCGTCCCGCCGCAGCTGCCGGCGACCGCTGCCGAGTAGCCCGCGCTCGGCGTCACGGTGAAGCTCGCCGTGGCGCCGGAGAGGACCGACTGCGGCGTGGCCGGGGCGATGGTTCCGTTCGATCCCGCGCTCGGCGTCACGGTGAAGGTGACGACGGGCGCCGCGATGCCCGAGACCGTGATGCCGTTGCCGCTCAGGTCCGCGACGACCACCGCGGGATCGGCTCCCGCCGCCCAATCCTCGGCGGCCGCGAGGTTGTACACGGTGCCATCGCTCGCGGCGGCTCCATTCTTGTCGAGGATCAGGGCCACGGCGGCCTTGTCGGTCGCCGACAGCGCGAGCGTGAACGCGGTGCCCGATGCGATATCCGCGTTCGGCGTGTCGGTGAGCGTGTACGTCAGGCCGCCGGCACCGAGGAGGGTGAGCTTGCTCGCGACGACGTCGTTCGCGGCGCCGTTCGCCTGGAGGAAGCCCGCGCCCGTCACGGCGAGCGCTCCGGTAGCGGCATCGTAGGTCGCGCCGGTGATCGCGGGCGCCGCGACGTTCGCGACCGTGATGCCGTTGCCGGTGAGATCGGCGATGACGGCTACGGGATCCGCGCCGCTGTCCCAGTCCTCGGCCGCGGCGAGGTTGTAGGTCGTGCCGCCCGTCGAGGCGGTTCCGTTCCGGTTGAGGATCGTGTTCACCGCGGCCTTGTCGGTCGCGGACAGCGTGAGCGTGAACGCGGTGGCGGAGGCGATCTCGACGCCCGGCGTATCGGTCAGCGTGTACGTGGCGCCGCCCTCGCCGGTGAGCGTGAGCTTCGTCGCGTCGATGTCGGTGCCGGTCGCGTTCGCGAGGAGCCCGCTGCCCGTCACCGCGAGCACGCCGGTGGAGGCGTCGTAGGCCGCCGACGTGACCATGGGAACCGGCAGGCTGTGCACATGGGAAGGCAGGTTCGCGACGGAAAGCGTCACCGTGTCGGTTCCTTTGAGCGTGCCGATGGGATCGACCCCGCCGGTGCCCGCGAGCGTGCGCCCGCGCAAATCCGGAAGCGCGAAGTTCGTGGTGCCGTTGCCGCCGTACGTGGTCCCGATGATGGAGAAGAGCGCGGTGTTCAACGCGATCGGGATCAGCGAGCCGTCGGCGAGCGCCCATCCGCTGGGCACGAAGTTGCCCGCGAATTCCGCGATCTGTCCGATGATCGGGGAGCTCATGTCGAACGAGCCGCTGGTCGGGCTCGCGAACACCCCTTGCGTGGCGATGAGGTAATTCAGCGCGAGCGACGGCTGCCGGTTCTCGAGCGGCGCGCCGGCGCCGGTGAAGCCCGTCACGCTGCCGCCCGGGATCGAGTGGTCGTGCGTGGCGAGCGTCGACGTGGTCACGGTCGTCGATTCCTCGCCGAACACCGTGCCCACGGGATGCGTCGCATCGGCGCCCACCGAGACGCGACCGCGCAGGTCCGGCAGCGCGAAGGTCGTCACGCCGTCGCCGCCGAACTGGGTGCCGATCACGCTGAAGAGGGCGGGGTAATCCACGATCAGCAGCAGTCGCCCATCCGCGGGCAGCCACCCGTCCGGGGCGAAATTGCCGGCGAAGGTCGCGACCTGGCCGATGAATGCGGCGCTTCCGCTTCCGCCGCCGGTCGATGGAAACACTCCGGTCGTCGCGATCAGGCGGGTGAGCGGCAGCGACGGCTCCACGTTGTCGAACGGCAAGCCGCCGCCGGTCGCGCCGGTGGATCCCCCGCCCGCGAGGGAGTGGATGTGCGAAGGAATCTGCGTGGTGAGCAGGGTGACGGTGGCGCTCCCGGTCGAGGCGCCGAGCGCGCGCGCGGTGAGGCCGACGCCGGTTCCGGCGCCCATCGTCGCGCGGTCCGAGAGATCGGGGAGGTTGAACGTGCTCGTGCCGTTGCCGCCGTACGTCACGCCGAGCACGCTGAACAGCGCCGTGTTCATGGAGATCAGGACCGACTGGCCGCTCGCGTTCGCGCTGCCCGACGGGGCGTAGTTGCCGGCGAACGGATAGATGAAGCCGATCGTGGCGCCGCTCGCCGAGCCGCTCCCGCCCTGGCTCGGGAAGAGGCCGGTCATCATGACGGCCTCGGTCAGGTTGACGGTCGGCTGGTAGTTGCCGAACGGCTGGTCGCCTCCGGTGGCGCCGGTCTGCGCCTGGGCGGCGCCGATCGCGGCGAGCCCGGCGAGCGCGAGAAGCGCGGGGCGCGGACGCAGGAGGCGGCGGACGGCGGCGGTGAAAGTGCGCGAACGGCTGCGGACATCGAAGAGCATCGGGGACCCCGCTTTATGGGTTGTAATTGTCGGCGGGCCTCCCTTGGCTTGCCCGGCTCCGGCTCCGACGCTACCACACGTGCCCCGAAAAGCACATCGGGGACAGGCCTCGCGACCTGTCCCCGATGCGAGCGTCCCGCTTTTCCGTCAGGCCGCGATCGCCTGCGGCTGGGCCGGAAGCGAAGCCACCATCTCGTACGCGGGCTCGGTGAGGAAGTCGATGAACTCGTCGCTCGCGACCAGCCGGTCGAGCAGCCACGCGGCCTCGTCGTACTTCATCCCGAACGCGCCGGGCATCGCCGAGACCTTGCGCAGCTCCTCGGCGAGCATCTGGCGGAACATGTCGAGGGTCACCTTGCGGCCGTCCTCGAGAACCCCCTTCGGCGAGCGGATCCACTGCCAGATCTGCGTGCGCGAGATCTCGGCCGTGGCCGCGTCCTCCATCAGGTGGTTGATCGGGACGCAGCCCTGGCCTCCCAGCCACGAGCCGATGTACTGGAGCCCCACGTTGATGTTGGTGCGCAGGCCTTGCTCCGTGATCGGCGCCTGCGGCTGGAAGTCGAGCATCTGCGCGGCCTTCACGCACACGTCCTCGCGCTTGCGGTCGACCTGGTTCGGCTGCGGCATGATGCGGTCGAAGACTTCCTTCGCGACGGACACCAGGCCCGGGTGCGCGACCCAGGTGCCGTCGAAGCCGTCGTTCGCCTCGCGCTCCTTGTCGGCGCGCACCTTCGCCATGGCCGCCTCGTTCGCGGCCGCGTCGCCCTTGATCGGGATCTGCGCCGCCATGCCGCCCATCGCGTGGGCGTTGCGGCGGTGGCAGGTCTTCACCAGGAGCTGGCAGTAGGCGCGCAGGAAGGGGCTCGTCATCGTCACCAGCCCGCGGTCGGCGAGGACGAAGTCGTGGCGGCGCAGCTTCTTGATGCACGAGAAGATGTAGTCCCAGCGCCCGCAGTTGAGGCCCGCGGAGTGGTCGCGCAGCTCGTACAGGATCTCGTCCATCTCGAACGCGGCGGGGAGCGTCTCGATCAGCACCGTCGCCTTGATCGTGCCGCGCGGCAGGTGCAGGCGCGCCTCGGCCTCGTTGAAGGCATCGTTCCAGAGCCGCGCCTCGAGGTGGCTCTCGATCTTCGGCAGGTAGAAATACGGCCCGCTGCCGTTCGCGAGGAGCTTCTCGGCGTTGTGGAACATGAAGAGGCCGAAGTCGAAGAAGGCGCCCGCGACCGGCTCGCCGTCGACCAGCATGTGGCGCTCGAGCAGGTGCCAGCCGCGCGGGCGGACGATCAGGGTCGCGATCTTCTCGTTCAGCTCGTAGACCTTGCCCTCGGGGCTCTTGAAGCCGATGGTGCGGTCGATCGCCTGGCGCAGGTTGATCTGCCCGCGCACGACGTTCTCCCACGTCGGCGTGAGGGAGTCCTCGAAATCCGCCATGAAGGTGCTCGCGCCCGAGTTGAGCGCGTTGATCACCATCTTGCGGTCCGTGGGCCCGGTGATCTCGACGCGGCGGTCCTGCAGGTCCGCGGGAACCGGCGCGACCGTCCAGCTGCCCTCGCGGATCGCGCGCGTCTCGGGCAGGAAGCCGAAGGTCTCGCCGGCATCCAGCCGCGCCTGCCGCTCGGCGCGCGCAGCCATCAGCTCGCGGCGGCGCCCCTCGAAGGAGCGGTGCAAATGCGCGACGAACCCGAGGGCCGGCGGCGTCAGGATGCGGTCGAAGAGGTTGGGCTGCTCCGGCGGGAGCTGGATGCCGGGGATCTCGAAGTTGTCTCTTTTCATGGGAGGGGTCTCGCGGGTGGGTCCCCGCCTGCGCGGGGACGACGCCAGGATCAGTCGGCCGCGGCGGATTGCCGTTGCCGGGCCTCTTCCAAAGGCGTCGGTTTGACGAAGAACTGCTCATCCTCGGTGGATCCCGCGAGCGCCGTGGTCGACGACTTGCCCGCCTGGATCACCTGCGTCACCTCGTCGAAGTAGCCGGTGCCCACTTCGCGCTGGTGCTTGACCGCGGTGAAGCCCTTCTCCGCCGCGGCGAATTCGGCCTGCTGCAGCTTCACGAACGCCGTCATGTTCTCGCGCGCGTAGCCGTACGCGAGGTCGAACATGCCGTAGTTCAAGGCGTGGAAGCCGGCGAGGGTGATGAACTGGAACTTGTAGCCCATCGCGCCCAGCTCGCGCTGGAACTTCGCGATGGTCGAGTCGTCGAGGTTCTTCTTCCAGTTGAACGACGGCGAGCAGTTGTAGGCGAGCATCTTGTCCGGGAACTTCGCCTTGACGCCCTCGGCGAAGCGGCGCGCGAAGTCGAGGTCGGGCGTGCCGGTCTCGCACCACACGAGGTCGGCGTACTCGGCGTACGCGATGCCGCGCGAGAGCGCCTGGTCGAAGCCCTTGCGCGTGCGGTAGAAGCCCTCGCTCGTGCGCTCGCCGGTGAGGAAGGGCTTGTCGTTCTCGTCGACGTCCGAGGTGATGAGGTCGGCCGCCTCGGCGTCGGTGCGCGCGAGGAGGATCGTGGGCACGCCCAGCACGTCGGCCGCGAGGCGCGCGGCGGCGAGCTTCTGCACCGCTTCCTGCGTCGGCACCAGCACCTTGCCGCCCATGTGCCCGCATTTCTTCACGCTCGCGAGCTGGTCCTCGAAGTGCACGCCCGCCGCGCCCGCCTCGATCATGGCCTTCATCAGCTCGAAGGCGTTCAGCACGCCGCCGAAGCCCGCCTCGGCGTCCGCGACGATCGGCGCGAACCAGTCGATGTCGTGCTTGCCCTCGGCGTGGTCGATCTGGTCGCAGCGCTGCAGGGCCGCGTTGATGCGCTTCACCACGGTCGGGACGCTGGTGGTCGCGTAGAGCGACTGGTCCGGGTACATGGCGAGGCTGTCGTTCGCGTCGGCCGCGACCTGCCAGCCCGACAGGTAGATCGCCGGCACGCCGGCGCGCACCTGCTGCATCGCCTGGTTGCCGGTCATGGCGCCCAGCGAGTTCACGAACGGGCGCTCCTGCATGAGGCGCCACAGCTTCTCGGCGCCGCGGCGCGCGAGCGTGTGCTCGACCTGCAGGCTCCCGCGCAGGCGGTAGACGTCCTCGGCCGTATAGCCGCGCTTGACGCCTTTCCAGCGGGGGTTCTCGCTCCAATCCTTGCGGATCCGTTGCACTTCGAGGTCTCGGGTCATTCCGTTTCTCCTGGTTAGCTCAAGGGGAAAAGGGGTTGGGAAACTACTTCTCAGACCGCATCAGACCATGGCGATTGCCCGCTCCAGAATTGGTATGTGGGCAAGCGACCCTTCGCGAAATGCGAACGGTAAAAGCGGCGCAACCCGCGAGGGCGGGAATCGGCCGGCGCGAGGGGCTAGGCCGGCTGCGGCGGCTTCGCGATGGGCTTGGGGTTCTTCCCCGCCAGGTGGTCGACCAGCTGGCGGGCGGCGGCGGGGAGCATCGAGTACTGGCGCACGCCCACGAACATGCGGCGCTGGGCCCAGGGGTCGCTCAGCCGGATGCAGCGCAGGCCCATGGATTTCGCGTACACGTTCACGGCGGCCTCGGGAAGGACGCCGATGCCGAGGCCGGCCTGGATGAGGCGCGCGACCACGTCGAAGCTTTTCACCTGCACCCGCAGCCTCAGGGGCTTGCCCGCCATGAGCGCCTGGTGGCTGCAGAGGCGCGAGATCACGGTGTTGCTCTCGAGGCCCACGAAGTCGTGGTCGAGCAGCGCCTCGAACGCGACGCTCTTCGCGCGCAGCGGATGCTTCGCCGGCAGCGCGCAGACGAGGATGTCGGCGCGGTATTCGTAGAGCTGCAGGGTGTCGGCGCCCTCGGCGCCTTCCATCACAATGCCGACGTCGGTGTGCCCCGAGAGGAGCGCCGAGACGATGGCGGAGCTGCGCTCCTCGCCCAGCGACACCTTGATCTGCGGGTGCGCCGCCGAGAAGGACGCGAGGTCCTCGGGCAGGTACTGCGCGAGCGCCGAGGCGTTGGCCTGCATGCGCACCACCCCCTTCGCGCCCATCGTGTAGTCGGAGATCTCGGCGCGCATCTGGTCCATCTGGTCCATCATCTGGCGCGCGTGGAAGAGCAGCGCCTCGCCGGCGGGCGTGAGGTCGACGCCGCGCGCGGTGCGATGCAGGAGCTCCACGCCGAGCTGGTCCTCGAGCTGGGCGACGCGCCGGCTCGCCGCGGCGAGCGCGATGTGGCTCGCGGCCGCGGCCTTGGTGATGCTGCGCGCCTCGGCGATGCGGATGAAGAGCGCGAGGGAGGTGAGGTCGGGGCGCATGTCAGGAGAGGAAGCGCAGCGGCGAGATCGCGCCCGCGTGGTCGCGCGCGAGCGGCAGGGGCTCGTCCTCGAGCGCGCTCGCGATCGCCTCGGCGGCGAGCGGCCCCCACAGCAGGCCGCGCGAGCCGAGCCCGGTGAGGGTGTGGATGCCGTCGACGGCGGTCGCGCCGGCGACCGGAAGGCGATCCGGCACCGTGGTGCGGAAGCCGGTCCAGCCTTCCAGAGCGCCCGCCGCGACGCCCGCCGCGAAGCCGGGGAGCATCGCATCGGCGCGGGCGAGGTTCTCGACGTGATCGGCCGCGCGCACGCCGGCGTCCTCGTCGCCGTGGCGGTAGGTCGCGCCCACCGCATGGCCGCCGTCGAAGAGCGGCGCCACGTAGCCGGTGCCGCTCACCACGATGTCGAGCGCGCGCGCGGGCGCGGCGGGCAGGTACGTGAGCTGGCCGCGCACGCGCGCGAGGCGAAGCCGCGCCTCGGGAAGCAGGCGTGCGGCATCGACGGCGTTCGCGAGGATGACGACCGGCGCTTCGGCGAGCACGCGATCGCCGGCGTCGAAAGCGCGCCATGCGTCGCCTTCACGCTCGAGCCGCTCCACGCGCACGCCGGGGCGCCGCCGCACGCGCTCCCCGGACCGGGCCGCGCTCGCGGCGCCGAAGCTCGCGGGCGCGATCGCCGCGCCCGAGGGAAACCACCACCCCGGACCGCGCACCTCGCGCCCCGCGAGCTCGCGCGCGCGCGCCGCGTCGACGAAATCGAGGAATTCGGGCGGATAGCCCTGGGAGCGCACCACCGCCTCGAAGCGCGCCGCTTCCTCCGCGTCCTCGGCGAGCTGCAGGACGCCGCAGCGCCTCCACGCGAGCGCAAGGCCGTCGCCCTCCAGCGTGCGGAAGTGCTGCAGCGCGTAGAGGAACGCGCCGCGCGACAGGCGCGCGTTGAGCGCGTCGCGCATGTTCGCGATCGGCCGCACCAGTCCCACGGCCGGCGGGACGCCTTCGCTGCGCGCCTCGAGGAGCTCGACCTCCCAGTCCCGCGAGGCGAGGCGCTCGGCGGCGAGCGTTCCGGCGAGGCTCCCGCCCACGACGACCGCGCGCCGCTCGCGGCGCGGCGCTTCGCGCGCCGCCGCACCCTCGCGCACGCCGTGCAGCATCTCGCGCTTCGCCGCGAAGCCGGGGCGCTTCTCGACGCGGAAGCCGGCGTCCGCGAGGGCCGTGCGCACGCCGCCCGCCACGGTCCAGGTCGCGAGCGTCGCGCCCGGCCGCGCGAGGCGCGCGAGCTCGCGCACCACCTCGGGCGTCCACAGCTCGGGGTTGCGCGCCGGCGCGAAGCCGTCCAGGTACAGCGCGTCGGCGCGCCCCACGAGCTGCGGCAGGAGCTGCGCCGCGTCGCCGAGGAGGAGCGTCAGGATCACGCGGCCGGCGTCGAAGTGCAGGCGGTGGAAGCCCGCGATCGCGGGCGGCCACGCCGCGGCGAGCGCACCGGCGAGCGGCTGCACCGCGCCGAAGGGCGCGAGCGCCTCGCGCAGCGCCTCGGGCGCGAAGGGCCGGTTCTCGGTGGAAACGAAGTGCAGGCGGCGCGATCGCGCGGCATCCGCGCGCCACGCGTCCCAGGTCGCGAGGAAATTGAGGCCGATGCCGAACCCCGTCTCGACGATGGTGAAGCTCGCGCGCGATCGCCAGCGTTCGGGGAGCCCGTTGCCTTCGAGGAATACGTGGCGCGCCTGCTCGAGCCCGCCGTGGGCCGAGTGGTAGACATCCTGGTATTCGGCCGAGTACGGCGTGCCGCTCGCGTCGCGCGCGAGGCGCGCCGCGGGCAGGGTGACGGAGTGGCCGGCCATGGGGCCATCATAGCGGAGGGCCGGACGCGGCACCCCTGCGGGCGCCGCTCCAACCGGTCCGCCCTTCGACGCGGTCGCTTCCCTGCGCCCCCAAAGGAGTAAAGGCGCCCCAGTCAGTCGCGAGACGGCCCGGACGGCCGCGTCGGGTGCGGATTCAGAACAGCAGGCGCGAGAGCCTGCCGCGATATTCGGTGACGAGGTCGGGCTCGTCGGCGGCCATGTCGAACACGGCGAGCATCTTGAGCCTCGCGCCGTCGTCCCGGTAGCTGCGGTCGCGCCCGACGATTTCAAGCAGCTGCTCGAGGGCGGGCTCGAACTCGCGGCGCGCGATGTGCAGCTCGGCGAGCTCCAGGCGCGCTTCGAGGTCGGCGGGATCGACGCGGATGCGCCGCGTGAGCGTCTCCGCGGGCGGGAGCGCCTCGGCGAGCTCCGCGGCCTCCAGCCGCGTGCTCACGACCGAGTAGGTCGAGAGCTGCGGCGCGCTCGAGGAGAGCGCGTCGAAGTGCGTGCGCGCCGGGTGCACGTCGCCGCGCTCGAGCAGGATCGCCGCCATGTCGAGGCGCGCGGCGTCGTTCGCGGGGTCGAGCGCGATGGCGTTCTTGAGGTAGCTCTCGGCGACTTCCGGCTGGCCCTTCGCGAGCGCCTCGCGCGCCGCGCGGTGCTCGATCTCGGACGGATCGGGGATCAGGCGATCGAGGAACGCGCGCACGAACGCCTCCGGCTGCGCGCCGGCGAACTGCGCGACGGCATTGCCGTCCACGAACGCGACGGAATGCGGGATCGACTGCAGGTTGAAGGAGCTCACCAGCTCGGGGTTGGTGTCCGAGTTCACGTTCACCAGCTTGAAGCGCCCGCCGTACTCGCGCTCCAGGCGCTCGAGCAGCGGACCGAGCTGCTTGCACGGCCCGCACCAAGGCGCCCAGAAGTCCACCAGCACGGGGACTTCCATCGAGGCGTCGATCACATCCCGTTCGAACGAAGAGAGCGTGGCGTCGATCATCGTTTCCCCCACGATGGGATAGATGCGGCGCCGCGGGGCGAGTTCGGATCGTCCATGCGCGAAATCGAGTCGGACGGCCCAAGAGCCCGAGGCCGGAATCGTCCTACCCCGCAGGATGCGGTCGCGAACCCGTCCTCGCCGCGGGCCGGACGCATTTCCGGGAAGGACGGATAATTGCGCCCATGGCCCTCATACTCGACCTCCCCGCCGGGCTCACCGGCACCGCCGAGATGGTCGTCGGCGAGCAGCACACGGCGCCCCGCATCGGCAGCGGACGCATCCGCGTCCTCGCCACGCCCGTCATGATCAACCTCATCGAGGCCGCGGCCCTGGCCGCGGTGGAGCAGTCCCTTCCCGAGCACCACCAGAGCCTCGGCACGCACCTCGACATCACCCACGTGGCCGCGACGCCGGTCGGCATGAAGGTGCGCGCCACGGCCGAGGTCACGCGCATCGACGGCCGCACGATCCATTTCAGGGTCCGCGCGGAGGACGAGAAGGAGCTCATCGGCGAGGGCACGCACGAGCGCGTCGTGGTGAACCTCGAGCGCTTCGACAAGCGCGTGCAGGAGAAGGCGAAGCGCGCCTAGCGCGCGCCTTCCTTCCCGGGCTCGAACGCCTTGAGGGCCTGGTAGAGGATCGGGTCGCCCGGCCCGCCCGAGGGCGCGGCGAGATCCACCGGGATCTCGGGCCGCAGGTTCTCGCGCGGCGTGCCGTCCAGCAGGAACGTGCGCTCCGCCGGGAAGCGCACCACGATGCGGCTGTGCGGGAGGGTCACGGACTGCAGGTCGCCGCGCAAGCCCGCGCTCGGCGTGCCGGCGATGCGCGCGTGCGCCGCCTCGTGCAGGCCCGCGGCGAGCGCTTCGGCCTCCCCTTCGGTCCAGCGGTCCGTCAGGACCACGACCGGCTCGGGGTACGGGGGCGAGCGATGCCCGGCCGGCACGATGTCGGTGATGCGCCGCGCCTTCCGCGTCTGGCGCAGCTGCCACGGCGTGCCGGCGGGCGCGAAGCGCGCGAGGATCGCGGCGGTGTCGGACCGCGAGCGCGGGCCGGCGGATTCGCGCAGGTCGAAGATGAGGCCGCGCGTCCCGCGCAGCATCGTGATCGCCGCGTCGAGGCGCCGCACGAGGCGCTCGTCGTCGCCGGCATTGCGCAGCCGCAGGTAGCCGATGTCGCGCGATTCGCCCATGCGCCGGGCGAGGAGCGACGGGCCGGTCGCCGCCGGGACGTTGGCGCGCGCGATGGCGATCTCGCGCACCGCCTTCGCGTCGCGCACCTCGAGGCGAAGCGTGCCGAAGCGCGGGCCGGCGAGCAGCGCGCGCAGCGCGCGGTCGCGGCGTTCGGCGCTCGCTCCTTCGCCCACCCGCCGGCGCACGGCCTCGGCCGCGTCGACGCCCTGGATCCGCGTGACGATGTCGCCCGGCCGCAGCCCCGCCACGTCGGCGTCGCCGAAGGTCCGCACCGCCTCCACCACCGCGCGCGCGTCCTTCCAGCGCGCCCAGACATCGGTTTCCCCGGGCACGTGGCGCGGCGAATCGGGCGTGCGGTGCGCGAGGGACACGTGGTCGTCGTCGAGCGTGGCGAGCGCGCCCTCGAGCGCCTCGACGAAGGCGCGGCCGGTGCGCGCGTTCGCCGCGCGCGGGCGCCAGGTGGCGCGAGCGCGCTGCCACGCCGCGTCGCCGTGCTCGAAGTAGGCGTAGCCGCCGTCGATCGCGCGCCACATCGCGTCGAAATCCTCGCCGCGCTCGGCGGCGGAGGCCTGCGCCGCCGCGAGCGCCGGTGCGAGGAGGAGTGCGGCCAGCGCGAGCCGCCCCGCGATGCGCCGCGGGAAGGCGCCCCATCGCCTACCGGGCATCGGTCTCCGCATTCGGCTGCGCGCTCGCCACGCGAAGCGCGATCTGCCCGAGCCGGTCCTCGATCACGTCCGATGGCGTGAATCCGGAGGCAACCAGGTAGAGCTGCCCGTCGAGCTCCGCGGCGAGCGTCGGGAAGCCGCTCACGCCGAGCGAGCGCGCGCGCTCGAAATCGGCGCGCGTCGCATCGCGCATTTCCTCCGAATCGAACGCCCCGAGGAACGCGCGCCGATCGTAGCCGCAACGGCTCGCCGCTTCGGCCAGCGCCTCGGCGCGCGTCATGTCGATGCCGTCGCGGTAGAACGCCGCCTGGATATCCTTCAGCAATGCGAACGCGCGCGCCGCATCGAGCGCCCGGGCGGCGACCACCGCGCGGCACGGCGGCTCGGTGTCGTAGACGAATCCGGGCTGCGCGAAGATCGCCTCGGAGAACGGCATCCCGCTCGCCTCGTGCACGTGCTTCCAATGGCCGCGCAGCATGTCGCGAAACGCTTCGCTCATCGGCTGCGTGTTGTAGGGGCGCAGCCCGCCCATGACGAGCTCCGGCCCCGCGCCGGGATGGCGCTCCAGCACGCGCGAGAGCTCGGGCCCGAAGCCGTAGCACCAAGAGCACAGGGGATCGGCCACGTAGAGCAGCCGCAGCGCCGCGTTCGCGCTCACGCGGCGATCGAGCGTCCGAGCGAGAGCGCGACGACGCGATTGCGGCCGCGACGCTTGGCGAGCGCGAGCGCGTCCTCGGCGCGCGTGACGAGGCCGTCCACGCTCTCCGGGCCTTCGTCCATGCGCGCCGAGACGCCGGCGCTGAGGGTGATCGCGAGCTTCACCCCGCCCGCCTCCATCTCGGTCGCGGCGACCGCCTTGCGCAGGCGTCCCGCCACGACGACCGCGCCCGGACCGGGCACGTCGGGCAGGATCACGAGGAATTCCTCGCCGCCGTAGCGCACCAGCATGTCCTCCTTGCGGAGCGCCGCGCGCAGCAGCTCCGCCACCCGCTGGAGCACCTCGTCGCCGGTGCGGTGGCCGTGCTTCTCGTTCACGGTGCGGAAATGGTCCAGGTCCAGCATGATGATCGACAGCGGCTGGCCGGCGCGCCGCGCGCGCGACATCTCGCGCTCGGCGATCTCGTGGAACGTGCGCCGGTTGTAGGCCCCCGTGAGCGGGTCCAGCGTGGCGAGCCGCAGCGCCTGCGCGTCGGAGCGTTCCTTGTGCATGAGGAGGAACGCGAAGGAGCTCGCGATGGCCGCGGTGGCCGCGACGAGCCAGGCGAGCGATTGCGCGCCGGTCGGCGCGACGAACGGCTCGAGCGGATCCGCGTAGATCGCGCCCGCCACGCCGCGCACGAGGAAGGCGGCCGAGGCGGCGGCGAAGCAGGCGGCGAGCATCGCGCGCGCGAAGCTGCGCCCGGGGCGCGCGCCCCAGGCGAGGATCATGTCCGCGGCGAGGATCGTTCCCATGACGAGCCCGCCGAAGAGGATCGAGGACGAGGGGTCGGAGGCGACGAGCGCCGTGGGCACCGCCACCGCGGCGATCGCCGCCGAGTGCACCCAGCCGGGAAGGGTTCGCCGGTCGAAGGCGGCGAGGGCCGCCGCCTGCAGCGTCATGGAGAGCGCGAGCAGGCCCGCGGCCACCGCGAGGGTGCCGGCGCGCGGCTCGAGCTTCGAGGCGAAGAGCAGGAAGGCGAGCGCCCGAACGGCGAGGCTCCCGCTCCAGGCAAAAGCGCCGTCGCGCGGGCGCGAGGCGAGGCCGACGCCCACGACGGCCGCCAGGGCTCCATCCGCGAGGGCGAGGAGTGCCCACAGCGTCGGGACGTCGATCATGGGGCCGAGCGTAACCGCGGCGCCGGGGGCGCGCAATGCGACGCGTCACACTTGCGGCGCGCGCCGGCCGCCGGCGGTCACTCCACCTTGCCGATGCGCCTCACCACCGCGGCGAGCTTCTGCGCGTCGGCGTCCCAGAAGGCCTTGAACTGCGGCTGGTCCAGATACTGGATCGGGGTCTCGACCTTGGCGAGCGACGCCTTGAACGTCGGGTCGTCCACCGCCTTGCGCGCCGCCTCGCGCAGCTTCGCGACCACCGGCTCGGGGGTGCCGGCGGGCACGAAGAGGCCGGTCCATTGCGAGAACTGCACGTCGTAGCCCAGCTCCCTCAGCGTCGGGACGTCGGGAAAGGCCGGGTGGCGCGCCCCCTCGCCCCAGGTCGCGAGCACGCGCACCTTGCCGCCGCGCACATGGCCGGTGACCGTGGAAGGCCCGGTGGCGAGCGCGTCCACCTGCCCGCCGAGCAGCGCCACGATCGCCGGGCCGGCGCCCGTGAACGGCACGTGCAGCATCTTCACGCCCGTCGCCTGCGAGAGCATCTCCATGGGCACGTGCATGGTCCCGTAGTTGCCCGAGGATCCGAACGGGATGGAGCCCGGCTTCTGCCGGGCCGCCGCCACCAGGTCGGCGACCGACTTGTAGGGACTGTCGGCACGGACGGCGAGCACCGTCGGATCCGCGGTGAAGCGCGCGATCGGCACGAGCTGCGAAAGCTGGAACATGGGATCGCGCCCGAGGACCTTGTCCGCCTCGGGGATGATGGAGATCGAGGAGAGCGCCATGAGCACCGTGTAGCCGTCAGGCCTGGCGCGCGCGACGTACTGCATGCCGACGCCCCCGCCCGCGCCCGACTTGTTCTCGACCACGACCGTCTGGCCGAGGATGCGGCCCATGGCATCGGCGAGCGGGCGCGCGGTGATGTCGGCCACGCCGCCGGGCGGGAACGGCACGACCATCGTGATGGTGTGGGTCGGGTAATCACCGGAAGCTGCCGGGGCGAGGGAGGGCAGGAGCGCGAAGGCGAGGGCGGCCAGGATGCGACGCATGTTTCTCTTCCTTTTTCGTGGAGCGCGCGGGGGGCGCTGCGCGAAGGATAGCGAAGTCTCAGCCCAGCTGCAGGTCCTGCGTGAGGGGGCGCGCCGGGTAGTGGAAGCGCACCGGGCCGTCGGGCTCCGCGTGCAGGAACTGGTGCACGAACGGGTCGCTCGACTCGACGAGCTCCCGGGTCGGGCCCTCCCCGACGATCGCCCCGTCGTTCAGCAGGAACAGGCGGTCGGCGATGCGCAGCGCCTCCCCCACGTCGTAGGTGACGATCACCGAGGTGGCGCCCAGCGCGCCGTTCAGCGTGCGGATCAGGTTCACGATCACGTTGAGCGTGATGGGATCGAGGCCCGCGAACGGCTCGTCGTAGATGATGAGCGCGGGGTCGAGCGCGATGGCGCGCGCGAGGGCGACACGCCGCGACATGCCGCCGGAAAGCTCGCCGGGCATGAGGCGGGCGGCGCCGCGCAGGCCCACGGCGTGCAGCTTCATCATCACCAGGTCGCGGATGATGTCCTCGGGAAGGTCGGTGTGCTCGCGGATCGGGAAGGCGATGTTCTCGAACACCGAGAGGTCGCTGAAGAGCCCGCCCTTCTGGAACATCATGCCCATGCGGCGGCGCAGCGCGTAGAGCCCGTGCCGGTCGAGCCCGGGCACGTCGCGGCCGAAGACGCGCACCGTTCCGGCGGCGGGCCGGAGCGTCCCCCCCATCACCTGCAGCAGCGTCGTCTTGCCCGAGCCGCTCGTGCCCAGGATCGCGCTGATCTGCCCCTGCGGGATCGCGAGCGTCACCCCGCGCAGGACCGGCCGCCGGCCATAGGCGAAACGCAGGTCGCGGATCTCGACGATATCGGTGTCGGCGGCGCTCATGGAGGCCATTATCGCATCCGCTCCCCACCCCTCCTGGAGGAAGCTGGCGATCTCTCCCGGAGAGACGCTCGAGTTCCAGCGAGGTGCGCGAGGACCCGGCGCGCGAAGTCGCCGCCGGGCTCCGCGGAAGGCATGGGCTCGGCCCGGTAGGGCGCGGCCCGCTTGCCCGCCGGAGGCGCGATGCGCGCGAGGTAGAGGTCGGTCGCGTCGGTCGCCGATCCGGTGGTGCGCGCGTAGAGCGACAGGAAATCGGCGCCCGCGCTCGCGAGGCCCATGTAGTCGCCGAGGAACCACGCGCCCGCCGCGAGCGGCGCGCTCGAGAGGTCGAAGGGGGCGCTCGCGGCGATCTCGGTCCACGTCGACCCGTCCGACGATTGCGCGAGCCGCCGCTCGACCGGGACCGCGCCCGCGTCCCGGCGGTCGGCGGGCAGCACGAAATAGCTCACGCCGATCGTGCCGTCGGCGCGCACGTGGACCTGCGGCGTGAACGCGGCGATCGCGGGATCCGCGTTCACCCGCACCGGCGCCGACCACGTGAGGCCGCCGTCCACCGAGCGCGAAAGGGCGATCGCGTCGCGCAGGCCCGTGAAGCGCGCGTCCTGCCACACCACGTCGAGCGAGCCGTCGGGCGCCACCGCCATCTGCGCGAGCACGGAGCCGTCGCGGATGCCGCGCCCGCTCGCCGGGTCCGCGGCGCCCAGCGCGCGATAGGCCGAGATGCGCACGGGAGCGGACCACGTCGCTCCGCGATCGGTCGAGCGGATCGCCTCCACGGCGGAATCGGTCACGCGGTGCTCGTCGCCCGTGAGGCGCACGTACAAGTCGACCAGCGTGCCGTCGGGGAGCACGCGGATGAGGTTCCCGATGGTCTGGGCGCCGGGACCGGGATCGTGGATCACGCGCGCGGGCCCCCAAGTGGCGCCGCCGTCGACGCTGCGCGCGAAGACGCTCGTGCCCGCGGCGTGGGCGTCGACCCGGTCCCAGGTCGCGTACACGAGGCGCGCATCGGCCGGATCCGCGGTGAGGGTCTCCTTGTCGTCGAAGAGCGCGTCCGTGTCGCGCGCGAGCGTCGCCGCCGCCGACCAGGTGCGCCCGCCGTCCGACGAGCGCGACACCAGCACGGCGCTCGCGGACCCGGGCTGGAACGACGTGCCGCTGGTGGAGAGGCCGATCGCGTACACGGTGCCGTCGGCGCCGAATGCGACCCAGGGATCGGTGGCGCGCCCGTAATCGCTCCCCTGTTCGCGGGTGCCGCCGCCGCACACCGAGAAGGCGAGCGGCCGGGCGGTCCAGCTCGCGCCGCCGTCGAAGGAGGCCGCGGCGAGGAGGCCCTGCGACGCTCCGTTCGACCAGCGGTCCTGTTGCCACGCGGCGACGAGGTGGTTGGGATCGCGCGGGTCGGCGACGAGGTGCGGCTCGACTTCGGAGCCGCGATAGAGGATGCCGCCGAAGCCGCCGCAACCGCCGTCGAAGGGCGAGGCGCCGGAAACGCGCGTCTCGCCGGAGCCGGGATCCTGCGGGCCGGGCGGCGGCGGGGCGGACGACGAGGAGCCGCCGCCTCCGGAGCAGGCGCCGGCGAGAAGCAGGCAGGAGGCCGCGGCGAGTCGTCGCATGCGCGCATGCTAGGCGATGCCGCGCACGCTGGGTAGCGCGGGCGCGTTGCAGTATGATGCGCCCACTCAACGCCAGGGAGGGCGAAATGAACCTCGTCGAACGGGCCAAGAACATCATCGTCACGCCGAAGACGGAATGGCAGGTCATCGCCGGCGAGGCCACGCCCGCCGCGCAGCTCGTCACCGGATACGTGCTGCCCCTCGCGGCGATCGCCGCGATCGCGGGCTTCATCGGCCTCAGCCTGATCGGCGGCCTGTTCGGGATGCGGCTCGGCATCACGTGGGGGCTCGTCTCCGCGATCTACCACCTGGTGATGGCCGTGGTGATGGTCTACGTCATGGCGTTCATCATCGACGCGCTGGCACCGAGCTTCGGCGCGCAGAAGAACTTCGCCCAGGCGCTCAAGGTGGCGGCGTACTCGTACACGCCGGTCTGGGTGATGGGCATCGTCAACATCATTCCGCTGCTCGGCATCCTCGTCCTCCTCGCGGCGATCTACGCGGTCTACCTGCTCTACCTCGGGCTGCAGGGGGTGATGCGCGCGCCGCCCGAGAAGGCGGCGGGCTACACGGCGGTCGCGGTGATCGCCGGCATCGTGATCGCCGTGATCGTGAACGTGATCGGCGGGATCCTCGTCGCCACCGGCACGCCGGGCCTCGGCATGGGCGGCATGGGCGGCATGGGACGCCACGGGGCGGGCGTGACGTTCGACCGCGACAGCCGCCTCGGCAAGCTCGAGGAGTTCGGCCGCAAGATGGACGAGGCGAGCAAGCGCATGGACGAGGCGCAGAAGAGCGGCGACCCGAACAAGCAGATGGAAGCGGCGCTCGGCGCGCTGGGCACCGCGCTTTCCGGCGGCAAGGGCGTCGACCCGGTGCAGCTCGACCAGCTGAAGCCGTTCGTGCCCGAGAAGTTCGTGGGGCTCGCGCGCAAGGACGCGAGCGCCGACCGCAGCGGCGTCAAGGGACTGATGATGGCGAAGGCGGGCGCCACCTATGCCGACGACGAAGGCAAGCGGCGCGTGGAGCTCGAGGTGACCGACACCGGCGGCGCCGCGGGGCTCATGGGCCTCGCCGCGTGGATGGGCGTGCAGGGCGAGCACGAGGACAGTCACCGGCGCGAGGTGACGCGCACCGAGGGCGACCGCATGGTGCACGAGGAGGTCTACAAGCAGGGCGGCCGGAGCGAGTACACCGTGGTCCTCGGGCAGCGCTTCATCGTGTCGGCCACCGGGCACGGCGTCGACCTCGACACGCTGAGGTCCGGCGTGAACGACCTCGAGCTCGGGAAGCTCGCCTCGCTCAAGTAGCGGGCGCGCCGGTCACTCGGAGGCGTCGAAGTCCGACAGCGGGCCGGAGGGCGGCTCGCGCTTGCGCGCCTCGTCGACCGCGCGCTTCGCCGCCTGCGATTCCTCGAGGAAGCGGCCGGGCGCGAGCGGCGCGACGAGCCGGAAGCGCGGCGGCTTGAGCTCGCCCAGCGTGGCCGCGTCGCCCGCGATGCGCCGCGCCTCCGCCTTGCTCGCGTACTGCATCGCCGCGCCCGCCGCGAGCAGCGCGACGAGCACGCCCATCGCGATGCGCATGCGCCGCGGCCCGATCGAAAGCAGGTGCCCGTAGCAGGCCGCGCCGAGCACCGCCCACGCGCCGAAGCCCGAGTACTCGTCGAGCGCGCGCCACGCGAGGCCGTAGGAAAGCCACTCGGCCGCCTGGTCCCACAGCAGGAACGCGAGGCACGCGGTGAGCGCGATGCGCAGCTGCAGGGCGAAGCGCGCCTGGCCGAACAGGAGCCGCGAGAGCAGCGCCCACAGGCCCGACCAGAGCACGACCACCGCCGCGAAGCCGAGGATCGGCAGCACCATCACGTTGGCGCTGCGCTCGGTCGTGAGCCCGAGCCACTCGATGAGGAGCAGGCCCCCGAGCACGGCGACGGCGAGGCCGGCGGCCCACGCGGCATGCGCGCGCGGCGGCGTGAGCGGCTTTTCCGCGGGGACGGCGTGCGCCGCGTCGTGCACGCGCAGCACCGTGCGCCCGATGCGAAGGCCCGGCGAGGCGGCGAGCGCAAGCCGCGGCACGCGGTCGGCGCCGTGCTCGGGATAGAGCCCGTTCACCGAGCCGAGGTCTTCGGCCACCAGCTCGCCGTCTTCGCCCCGGAAGATGCGCAGGTGGTGGGGCGCCACGTGCGGGTCGTCCACCACCACGTCGTTGTCGAACGCACGGCCGACGCGTGCCTCGGCCGCATCGATGCGCTCGCGCAGCGCGACCTCGCCGTGGCGCGACAACACCTCGATCCACATCACCGCGCCCACCGCAGCTCCTCGAGGAAGCGCTTGCCGAGCGCGAGGGCGTTGGCCTCCGACACGCCCTGCATCGCGAGCTGCGCGAGCAGCGCCTCGCCGTCGCGGTCCTGGGTCGCGGCGAGGAGCGTCACGTTGTACAGGCCCTCGAACTCGCGATAGGCGCGCATGCACCACGTGGCGCGCAGCACCGGCCGCGCGCCGCCCGCGTCGCCCACGAAGGCGTCGGTGCAGGACTGCTCGGTGAGCCGCCGTCCGGGATCGAACCCCGCGGCGGCCGCGTGCTGCGCGAGCTCGTGCGCGAACTGGAACGCGTTGAGGCCCGCGGAGCGGTGGTACGAATAGGTGATGTCCACGCGCCCGGTGAGGATGCGGTCGGACACGAAGATGCCCGTCGCGCTCGAGCAGCGCGTCGTGTTGATCGAGACCCGCGGCTTGGGCACCTGGTCGGCGTTGGTCGCGGCCCAGCAGGTCATCCACGGCGCCGCGCTCTCCAGCCCGCGATACGGGCCGAACGTCGCGTCGCGGAAGCCCTCGCGCTCGAGGCGCCGGTAGAAGCCCGCCTGCCACGCGTCGAGCTGGCGGCCCACTTCCTCGCGCGCCTTGTCCACGGCGAGCGGCGGCCCGAGGCGCGCGCGCTCGAGGAGCGCCGCGGCGAAGTGGGCCGGCACGAGGAACCCCACCTGCTCGCCGTCGACGCGCTTGGCGACGTTCACGCCCACGATGCGGCCCTCGGAATCGGTCACGGGCCCCCCGCTCATGCCGGGGTTGATGGCCCCGGAGAAGTGGATGCGCTCGTCGTAGCTCTTGTCCACGAGCCCGTTGTGGGTGCCCTCGACGATGGTGAAGCCGAGGTCGAGCGGGTTGCCCATCGCGTAGATGCGCTCGCCCTTCGGGAGCGTCCCGGCGAGGGCGCGCGGGTCGAACTCGAAGTGGGGCAGGCTCGCGTGGTCGATCTTCACCACCGCGAGGTCGTGCGCGACGTCGATCGCGAGGAGCCTGAGCGGTCCCTTGCCGCCGTCGGGCGCGAGGTACTCGAGCCGGTAGGTCCCGGGATCGAGCGCGAAGCGCGACACCACGTGGTAATTGGTGATCGCATAGCCGTCGGCGCTCACCACGAACCCGGAGCCCAGCGTGGTCTGGCGGCCGGCGGCCTGCAGCAGCGTGCGCACCTGCAGGATGCGCGGCTTCGCCATCTCGTACACGCGTTCCGCCGCCGAGGAGAGGGGCACCGGGGCGGGTGGCGCCTGGGGGGCCGGCGCCTGCGCGGAAGCGGGCGACGCGACGGCGAGCGCGAGGGCGAGCCCGAGGAATCGGCGCGTCATGCCGCGTCTCGCGATGGGGCGCTCCTAGGAGAGGTCGAGCGCGAAGGCGCGGTCGCAGCGGCACGCGGCCGGGCGCCGCTCCAGCGGACGGAATCCCGCCGACTCGTAGAGCGCGATCGCCTGCTCGAGCACCGAGGCGGTCTCGAGCTCCATGCGGGCGTAGCCGCGCCCGCGCGCGAACGCGAGCGCGCGCTCGAGCAGGCGCCGGCCGAGGCCGCGGCCGCGCGCCTCGCGCGCGAGGTACATCTTCTTCAGCTCGCAGGCGCCGCCGGCGAGCGGCGCGACGCCGCAACAGCCGACGATCCGTCCCGACTCGTCGGCCACCGCGTCGAGCTGCCCGCCGCGCCCGCCATAGCTCGCGATCGGATCCTCCAGGTCGCGGTCGATGCCCGCGGGGTCGGGCGCGAGGCGGTACTCCTCGAGCACGGAGCGCACCAGCGAGCGGATCGCGGCGGCGTCGGCCGCCGTGGCAGGCCGGATCGCGTCGCCGCGGAAGCCCGCGGCGCTGCGCATCTGCAGCGAAGCGGCGCCGGTGAGATGCTCGACGAACGCGGCGGCGGCTTCGCGCCGGGCGGCGCGCGCGTTCACCGCGGCGGTGTAGACCGTCTCCAGCTCGAAGCCGCGCGGCAGCGGCGCGACGAGCTTCACCCCGGGCGTGGCGAGGATCTCGGTCGCCTGCGTGCAGCCGACCGGATGCCCTTGCGCCGCCGCCATCTCGCGCATCGAGGTGGCGCCGTTCGGGAAGTTGCGGATGCGCGCCTCGACCGCGGCGCGAATGCCGAGGCCGTCGAGCACCTTCGCGAAGTGGATCCCGGCGGTGGCCTTTGCCGGGTCCGGGAAGTAGATGGCGTCGGCCGCGAGGAGCGCGGCGCGCAGCGCCGCCTCGTCGCCCACCGCCGGCGCGGCATCGGCCGCGCGCACCGCGATCGACGTGGCGACCGCGCCGAGGTCGGCCGCCGTGCCGGGGACGACCGCGCCTTGCGCCGTGAGCATCGCGATCTGCGCGTGCGTGAGGATCACGATGTCGCAGGGCTCGCCCGCGCGCAGCTTCTCGAGCATCGCGCCCACGGCGCCGAAGCTGCCCTCGACGCCTCCGGCCTGCGCGCGCGCGACCGCGCCGACGAGGCCCTGGGCCGCGCCGGCGCTCACGAAACGCAGCGTCGTCATGCCGTGCTCAGCGGTCCTGGCGCGCGCCCGAGATCTTCACGACCTTCGCCCACTTCTCGATGTCGCCGCGCAGGAACTTGTCGAACTCCTCGGGCGACATCGACATGCCGACCGCCCCCTGCTTCTCCCAGGAGGCCTTGATGTCGGGCGAATCGACCGCCTTGCGGATCTCCGCGTTCAGCTTGTCGACGATCGCCTTCGGCGTTCCCTTGGGCGCCATGATGCCGAGCCAGATCACCGCCTCGTAGCCGGGCACTCCCGCTTCCGAGATGGTGGGCACGTTCGGCAGCACCTTCGAGCGCACCTTGCCCGAGGTCCCCAGCGCGCGAACCTTGCCGGCCTCCACGTTGGGCGCCATGGTGGTGATCGCGTCGAACATCATCTGCACCTGGCCGCCGAGGATGTCGGTGCGTGCGCCGGAGCTTCCCTTGTAGGGCACGTGCACGATTTTCACGCCCGCCATCGCCTTGAAGAGCTCGCCGGCCATGTGGTACGGGGTGCCCGGGCCCGAGGAGGCGTAGTTGAGCTCGCCCGGCTTCGCCTTGGCGAGCGCGATGAATTCCTTGAGCGTCTTCGCGGGCACCGAGGGGTGCACCACCATCACGAGGTCGGAATAGTTCACCGGCGCGACGGGAACGAAGTCGCGCATGAGCTGGAACGGTTTCTTCGGGATCAGCGTCTCGTTCACGGTGTGCGTGTTCGACATCATGAGCAGCGTGTAGCCGTCGGGCTCCGCCTGCTGGACCGCCTGCGTCCCCACGATCGATCCGCCGCCCGGCTTGTCCTCGACCACGAACGCCTGGCCCAGCGAAGCCTCCAGCTTCTGGGCGAGCACCCTCGCGTAGACGTCGGCCGGCCCTCCCGCGGCGAACGGCACGATGATCTTCACGGGGCGGGTCGGATAGCTCTGCGCCGCCGCGGCGGTGGAAAGCAGCGCGGCCGCGACGGCGGCGAGGAAGGTGCGCAACATCGTCAATCTCCTTGCGGGCGGGTGGGAAGGCGAAGGTGCCGAGTCTATCAAACGCGACCGCCGGGACGCCGCGGCCGGCCAGCGGGACGTGGGACGGGACCGACATGGCGCAAGCCCGCGCGGACAGGATTTACCGGTCCGGGCCGACTGAAGCGACCCTGGCACGCGCCGCAAGCTGGAAATGTCGCCAACGCAAGCGAACAAGGAGGTGGAGCATGGACAAGCGCATTCCCCGGTCCGTCGCCGCGGTCTCGATCGCCCTCGCGCTCGGCGCGTGCGCGGACATGACGCACCAGGAGAAGGGCACGCTCGCGGGCGCCGCGGTCGGCGGCGTGGCGGGCAACGTGGTGACGGGCGGCAGCACGGCCGGCACGCTGGGCGGCGCCGCGGTGGGCGGCATCGTCGGCCACGAGGTGACGCGGCCCTAGGACCGCGGTTCCCGCGGGCGCGTGGGGAGCAGGCGCGCGAAGACGAGCCCGACGGGAACGACCAGCACGGCCGCGCCGAGGAGGAGGGGCGTGGTCCCCGCGCCCTGCGCGGCCGCGCCCGCGATCGCGACCCCGGCCGACTGGCCGATGAAGTACGACG
>DATIVM010000387.1:0-2849 GCA_035465975.1 Usitatibacter sp. | reverse complement strand
CGAATACGACGATCGCGAACCTCGGTACGGCCCCTACGGCGAACGCCGGTGAGGCCGCGCGCGGCGCTCGCCGCGGCGGCACTCGTCCCGGCCGCGCTCCTCGCCCACGGCGCGGGCGCCGCGCCGCACGCGCCGGGCGTGTCCTGGTCGTGCGACTTCGAGGGCACCTACTGCGGCATGGAGGAGCAGTCGAAGGTCGAGCCCGGGCGCCGCAGCCGTTTCGTCTCCACCGCGCGCGACGGCCGCCAGGCGGTGGAGCTCGTCACGCTGCCGGGCGACGACCAGGTGCACGGCAGCGGCGACTGGGAGCGCGACGACCTCGAGCTCGCGCCCTCGCCCGACTACTGCAACGAGGGCCAGGAGGAGTGGTGGGCGGTCTCGATCCTGTTCCCCGACGACTATGTGTGGAAAGGCCTGGGCGAGGTGATGGACTTCCACCACCACGCGGACGGCGGGCAGGCGAACCTCAACCTCGTCGCCGGGCCGCAGGGGCTGCGCCTGCACGGCTTCTACGGCGACGTGAAGAATCCGCGCGAGTACAAGGCGGAGCTGGGACGCATCCGCCGCAACCGCTGGTACGACTTCGTCTACCACGTGAAGTGGACTTCCCGCGGCGACGGATTCCTCACCGCCTGGCTCGACGGCCGCAAGGTCCTCTCCCATCGCGGGCCCACGCTCTATCCCGGCATCTCCTGCTACCTCAAGCTCGCGAACTACCACACCCCCGCGGGCCGGCCCAGCTCGATCGTCTTCGATCGCGTGATTCGCGGCACGAGCGCCCGGGCCGTCGCCCGCGGCGAGCTCGAGCGCTGAGCGGCGGCGCGCCGTGCTAACGTTCGCGCGAGGCGGATCACGCGAACGCGGGAGGCGGGCCATGCAGGTGGACGTGCGCAAGGTGCAGGCGGTGAAGCCGCAGCAGGAGGTGATGACGCGGCAGCGCCTGCCCTACTTCATCGGCATCTCCGGGAAGACGGTCGGGGCGCGGGGCCTCGCGATGCACATCGTCGTGATCCCGCCCGGGGCGCGCGCCGATCCCCACCTGCACGTGGGCTACGAGACCGCGATCTACCTGCTCGAGGGCCGCGTCCTCACGCGCTGGGGCGAGCGGCTCGAGCACGAGGTGGTGAGCGAGCCCGGCGATTTCCTCTTCGTGCCGCCCGGCGTGCCGCACGAGGCGGTCAACCTCAGCGCGACCGAGCCCGCCCGCGCGGTGGTCGCGAGGAACGACCCCGAGGAGCAGGACAAGGTCGAGCCGTATGCCGGCTCCGACGCGGCGCGCCCCTGAAGGCGGCGCGCCGGTTCAGCTCGAGCCCTGCAACGCCAGCAGGATGAGGACCACGGCGAGGGCCTGGAAGCCGACGCGCCAGCCCATCCATTGCGCGCTTCCGTAGTGGGCCACCTCGCCGTCGCGGATCATGGAAAGCATCCCGGACGCGAGCGAAAGGATGGTCGCGGTGACGGCCGCGAGGACCAGCCAGGTGATCGGTTGCATGGCGCCTCCTTCGGGACCTTGCGCGGCCCCAGGCGACATTGCTATCACTTCGCGGCGCGCCCGGTTTGATCGCGCACAAGCTCCCGGCGAATGGCTAGCGCGGGCAGCTCCCGGTGTCCGACGGCACCTTCCCCACCAGCAGCAGGAAGCTCTCGAACGGCCCCATGTTCCCCATCGCCTCGCCCATCGGCCCGTCGAAGGACAGGCGCCCGAACATCATGGCGCGCATCGGCCCGTATTCGCCCTTGCCCATTTCGATCCAGCGTGCGGTCTTCGCGCGCATGAGGTAGTCGACGTCGTCGTCGAGCGCGACCTCGGGCGAGGCGATCCCGCCCGCGACGCACTGGGCGCGGCCGTCCTTCGCCGCGATGCGCAGCTCCGCCTGCGGGCTCGATTCGCAGTCGGTGCGGGCAACACGCAGCAGCTTGTAGCCGCGCTTCTTGTCGTTGGCGACCCAGCCCGACTCCTGCAGCTTCACCGGCAGCACCGCGTCGGCGTTCCACGCCTCGCAGGCGGCCTTCGCCCAGTCGGCGGACATCATCACCGGCTCGGCCGCGGCGGCCGCTCCGAGCCATGCCGCGCACGCGGCGGCGATCGCGATCCTCTTCATTTCTCCTCCGGGGTTGTCGTGGTTGTGGTCGGGTTGCGGCGGGAGATCACGCGGCGAGCGCCTTGCGCCGGCGCTCCATGAGCCGCCAGATGAACGGCGTGAAGATGAGCTGCATCGAGAGCTCCATCTTCCCGCCCGGCACGACGATCGTGTTGGGGCGCGACATGAACGAGTCGTGCAGCATGTTGAGCAGGTACGGGAAGTCGATGCCGCGCGGGTCGCGGAAGCGGATCACCACGAAGCTCTCGTCGGCCGTCGGGATGTCGCGCGCGATGAACGGGTTCGAGGTGTCCACGGTCGGCACGCGCTGGAAGTTCACGTGCGTGCGCGTGAACTGCGGGCAGATGTAGTGCACGTAGTCGTGCATGCGGCGCAGGATCGTGTCGGTCACGGCTTCCGTCGAGTAGCCCCGCAGCGACTGGTCGCGCTGGATCTTCTGGATCCATTCGAGGTTGATCACCGGCACCACGCCGATGAGGAGGTCCGGATAGCGCGAGACGTTCGCGCCCGGCGTCTGGATCGCTCCGTGCAGGCCCTCGTAGAACAGCAGGTCGGTGTCGGGCAGGTCCTGCCACTCGGTGAAGGTGCCGGCGGGCGCCCCGTGGCGCCGCGCGTCGTCCTCGTCGTGCACGTAGTAGCGGCGCTTGCCGTGCCCCGATTCCGAGTATTGCCGGAACAGCCCCTCGAGCTCCTCGAACAGGTTCGCCTCGGGGCCGAAGTGGCTGAAGTGGCTGCCCTTGTCCTGCG
>DATIVM010000386.1:0-6128 GCA_035465975.1 Usitatibacter sp. | reverse complement strand
CCACGCGCCGAGATAGCCGGCGAGATACGCGGCGGAGGCGACGACGCTGCGCGACATCCGCGCGTGCACGATCCACGAGGGCGCGGCGGCGGGCGCCATCATGACCGCCATCATCACCGCCCACATCGCCGCGAGCGCGCCGAGGCCCTCGTGCATCGCTTCCACGCCGTTCAGCCCGCGTATTGGAACGGCGAGAAGAAGCCGTTCTTCGCGGTGAATTCCCAGTGCATGCCGTGATCCGCGTAGTCGAGCTTCTTCGAGCGCGCGGCGACCGCCGGCTCGCCGGGGGCGATGCACAGCGGGTGGTTGGTGATCGTGATCTCGGCGCCGCCCTGTCCCTCGAGCGCCTCGATCGACGCCTCGGCGATGTGGGGAATCGTGAGGCTCCTCTGCTTGCCGTTCGCCGCGTAGCGGATGGGCACGCTCGCCACGCCGAGGATCTTCCCGACGTGGGCCGCGAGCCGCGAGGGATGCCCGCCCGCCTGGCCCGCGAAGATCTTCGTGAGCGCGTCCTTCTGCGCGTCGCTCGCGCGCTCGTCGAGGTACACGGCGACGTCCCACTTCACCTGCGCCATGTGGCCCGGCGAATGCACGGCGAAGGCGACGTTCAGCCCGTCGAGCTTCACGTTCTCGTACTGCCCCTTGTCGACGTGCCACGCGACCATCGCGTCGCAGTGTCCTTCGGTCGGCTTGCTGAGGAACACGCAGGGGCAGGCCGATTCGCAGTTGCAGGTCTCGAAGTACGTTCCCTCGATCTTCCAGGTCATGGTGCGGTCTCCTTTTGTGGGGCGGCGCGCAGCAGCGCGCCGAGTCGCGCGATGCCGGCTTCGATGCGGTCGGCGTCGAGCGCCGCGAAGTTGAGTCGGATGTAGGGCTGGTCGGCGGGCGCGACGAAGAACGCCTCGCCGGGCGCGAAGCTCACGCCGGCGCGCATCGCCTCGTCGAAGAGCGCGCGCACCGGGATGCGGTCGGGCAGCCGCACCCACATGACGGGGCCTCCCGCCGGCCGGGACCAGCGCGCCTCGGGCGGGAAGTGGCGCTTCAGCGCCTCGCCCATCGCGCGCTGGCGCTTCTCGTAGACGCGGCTGATGCGTTTCCAGTGGCGCACCGCCTCGCCCGACTCGAGGTAGGCCGCCATCGCCCGCTGCAGCAGCGGCGAGCAGAACATGTCGCGCGAGCGCTTGCGCGCCACGGCCCAGGCGAGCAGCGCAGGTGGGGCGACCAGGTAGCCGAGGCGCGCGGCGGGCATCACCGACTTGCTGAAGCTGCCGATGCAGATCACGTTGCCGCCCGCGTCGAGCGCGGCGAGCGGCGGCGGGAGGGCGCTGCCGAAGCGCACCTCGCGCAGCGCGTCGTCCTCGAGGATCGGCACGCCGTGCCGGCGCGCGAGGCTCACCAGCTCGCGCCGCCGCGCCGCCGGCATCACGCTGCCCGTCGGGTTCTGGTAGGTGGGCACCGTGTAGATGAGCCGCACGTCGCCGCGCGCGAGCTCGCGCGCGAGCGCGTCGATGCGCATGCCGTGCTCGTCGAGCGGGATGCCGGCGACCTCGGCGCCCGCCGCCTCCAGCGCGCCCAGCGCTCCCGGCCACGTCGGGTCCTCGACCGCGACGCGCTCGCCCGGACGCACCAGCGCGCCGACCACGAGGTCGATCGCCTGCTGCGACCCGCTCGTCACCATCACGCCGTCGGTGGTCGCCGGGATGCCCAGCTTGCGAAGGTACGCGGCGAAGGCCGAGCGCAGCTCGCGGTTGCCTTGCGTCTCCTCGGGGCCGAGCGCCGCGCCGCGCGCCTGCCGCAGGATGCGGTTGATGATCACGCGAAACTCGTCGACCGGGAAAAGGTCCGGGTCGCCCGCGCCCCACGCGAACGGAATCGCGCCTTCCGGCTGCATGCCGCGGAAGACCTGTCCGAGCATGCGCTCGCGCGCGGGGTTCGGTCCGGGGGCGATGCGCGACTCCCACGGAAGGGCGCGCTCGCGCGCATTCCCGGCATCCGCCGCCTCGTGCACGCCGAACCCGGTCACGTAGGTGCCGGAGCGGGCGCGCGACTCGATGAGGCCCTGGGCCTCGAGGGCCTCGTAGGCCGCTTCCACGGTGATGCGGCTCACGCCGAGGTCCCTCGCGAGGCGCCGCAGCGACGGCAGGCGGCTTCCCGCAGGCATCGAGCCGCGGAGGATCGCGCCGACGAGCTGGTCCTGCACCTTGCGGTAAAGCGGCCGCTCGAGCGTATCGGTCATCGCTGCCTCGTAGATCACCTGGCCTCAGGATTATAGGCAGCTGGCCCTGGGCGAACAGGGCCAGTTGCCCTCGAATCGGATAGGTCCAATGTGAGAGGATGCGGGCCTGACCGGACGGGAGGGGGAGGGACCATGCGCTTGCTGGGGATCGTCGCGACCTCGATCGCGTTGCTTTGCGCCGCGGCGGCCGCACCGGCGGCGCCCATCGCGGCGGAATTGCCGCCCGGGCTGCAGGTTCCGGCGGCGGCGCAACCCGGTCCCGGATTCGACCCGGACAAGGCCACCGCCGCCTACCTCGCGATGCTCACGCCCGAGCAACGCGCCCGCTCCGATGCGTACTTCGAGGGCGGCTACTGGCTGCAGCTCTGGGACTGGCTCTACGCGCTCGGGGTCGCGGCCGTGCTGCTGCTCGGCGGGATCTCGCGGCGCATGCGCGACTTCGCGATGCGCGTGAGCCCGCGGCCGTGGCTCTACACGCTGGTGTATGCGGCGCTCTGGATCGTCGCGGGCTTCGTGCTCACGCTCCCCTTCACGATCTACGCCGGCTTCTTCCGCGAGCACGCGTACGGCCTCTCGGAGCAGCCGTTCGCCGGCTGGTTCGGCGATCGGCTCAAGGGCCTCGGGGTGGCCCTGGTCCTCGGCTCCCTCGCGCTCACCGCCATCTACGCGGCGGTCCGCCGCGCCGGCGCGCGCTGGTGGATCGGGGCGACGGCGCTGGTCTTCGCCTTCAGCCTGTTCGTCTCGATGATCGCGCCGGTCTTCATCGCGCCGCTCTTCAACAGATACCAGCCGCTGCCCGAGGGCCCGGTGCGCTCGGCGGTGCTGTCGCTCGCGCGCGCGAACGGCATCCCGACGGACCACGTGGAATGGTTCGACGCCTCGAAGCAGACCACGCGCATCAGCGCCAACGTCTCGGGGCTCTGGGGCACCACGCGCCTGAGCCTCAACGACAACCTGCTCGAGCGCACGTCGCTCCCGGAGATCAAGGCGGTGCTCGGCCACGAGATGGGCCACTACGTGCTCGACCACGCGCTGCAGCTCACGATCTACTTCACGATCGTGTTCGGGCTCGCCTTCTGGCTGCTGCACCACGCCTTCGACCGCGCGCTCGCGCGCTGGGGCGCGCGCCTCGCCCTGCGCGACCGGGCCGATCCCGCCGCGCTCCCGCTCGCGGCCGCGATCCTCGGCACCATCTTCTTCGTGGCGACCCCGCTCCTCAACGGCATCGTGCGACAGGCGGAGAACCAGGCCGACGCCTACGGGCTCAACGCGGCGCGGGAACCCTACGGCTTCGCGACGGTGTCGATGCGGCTCGCGACCTATCGCAAGATCGTCCCCGGCCCCCTCGAGGAGCTGCTGTTCTTCGACCATCCGAGCGGGTACGAGCGCGTGCACCGCGCGATGGTGTGGCTGAAGGAGAACATGTCGGCGGCGTACGCGGAGCAGGCCGCGCAGGCCTTGGAGGGCGCGAAGCGGTGAGCGCGCGGCATCGCCCGCGCGAGGCCGTCGATCAGTAGGCGAACGAGACCGCGAGCTGCCCGTAGCGGTCGTCGCCCTGCTGGCGATCGAACTCCTTCGAGCGCTGCACGAGCGAGAAGCCCACCCGCGCCTCGGGCCAGGCGAGGGTCACGCCCACCTGGGCGTCGTATCCGAAGTGTTCCAGGTTCACGTCCGGCGCCTGCCGGAAGGTCGATCCCTGGATGAACGTGTTGTACCCGATCGCGCGGGCCTCGACGCCCGCCCACAGGTACCACCCGAACGCGCGGGTGCCGCGGAATCCGTCGCGCGGCGGTCCGAGCGAGAGGTGCGTCGCGGGAATGTCCGCGGGCAGGTTCCGCCCGTAGCGCAGGACGGCGCCCGCGTCGGCGTACGTGAACGGCGTGCCGAGGGCGGCGCCGGCGCGAAGCGCGAGGTCCATGCGGTCGTGCCCCACCGGCGCCTCGAGCACGCCCGGCCATGCGCGCTCGTAGCCGACCATGAAGGTGGGGCGGGTGCGCACCTGGTAATCCCAGCCCTTCGAGAGGGGCTCGTGGAGCAGGCGGTGCACGCCGTCCTGCATCTGCCGCGCGAGCGACGCCGGCCCGACGACGCCCGCGACGAGCGTGAGGTGGTCGATGGTCGGGGCGATGCGCGTGCGCACGTCCGTCATCGCATAGAGCCATCCGGCGTAGGGGCGGTCCCGGGGATCGGGGACGGTGATGTCCGTGTCCGACGGCGTGTAGATCCGCTGCCCGATCGCGACCACCGCCTCCGGCTCCGCGCTCCACGCGAGCGGGCGCGACGCGCGCAAGGCGGCGGGAACGTCGGCGAGTTCCGCGAGGAAGGCGAGCTGCAAGCCGTTCGTGTAATGCCGGTCGTACCCGGCGAAGAAGTCGTTCTCGAAGGTGATGGAGGCGAAGCGCGTCTTGGCGCAGGCGGGCAGCGCCGCGCCGAGCGCGAAAAGGGCCGTCACGGCGATGCGCCAGGAAAGCGGGGCCATGGGATTCAACGTATTGGTCCGGTTGTGGCCGCCCGGCCTTACGACCGGGGCGCGGCGGCGATGTTCGCGTCGGCAAGAACGAAGTCGGCCGCCCGCTCGCCGATCATGATCGAGGCGGCATTGGTGTTGGACGAGGGAATGGTCGGCATGACCGACGCATCGGCCACGCGCAGCTTCGCGACGCCGTGCACGCGCAGCCGCGCGTCGACCACCGAATCGCGCGCGCTGCCCATGCGGCACGTGCCGACAGTATGCCACGCGGTCTGGCCGCAGCCGCGCGCGTAATCCATCAGCGCCTCGTCGGAGGCGACTTCCGGCCCGGGGCGGGTCTCGCGCACGATGAGGCCCGCGAGCGGCGGCTGCGCGGCGATGCGGCGCACGAGGCGCAGCAGCGCGAGCGCGGTGGCGCGATCGCGTTCGTCCGTGAAGTAGCGCGGCTCGATGCGCGGGAAGGCGTGCGGATCGGGCGAGGCGGCGTGGATCGATCCGCGCGAGCGCGGGTGCAGCTGGAAGCCGCCGATGGAGAACCCGGAGAACGGATCGATGCCCGCGCCCGGCGAGCGCGAATAGCGGTCCTTTCCGCTGATGTGGTAGATGCGCACCATCACATCGGGGGCGTCGAGCGCGGCGGAGCTGCGCGCGATCGCGTGGGCGGTCGAGGAGGTGCCCGCCATGAGCCCGCGCCGCGTGAGGAGGTATTGCAGGCCGACGGCGAGGCGATGGCGCGCGCTGCGCATCACATCGTTGATGGTGATCGGCAGGCGGCACTCGTAGGTGCAGCGCACCTGCAGGTGGTCGACGAGGTTCTCGCCCACGGCGGGGCGGTCGGCGACCACGGCGATGCCGAGCGCGCGCAGCCGCCCGGCGTCGCCGATGCCGGAGAGCTCGAGGACCTGCGGCGACTGGATCGCGCCCGCGCAGACGATCACCTCGCGCGACGCCCTCGCCGCGTGCGTGCGCCCGCCCTTCTCGTACTCGACGCCGCTCGCCGCGCCGCCCGCGAAGAGCACGCGCGTCACGAACGCGTCGGTCTCGATCGAGAGGTTGGGCCGGCGCCGCGCCGCGCGCAGGTACGCGACCGCCGTGCTCCATCGCCGTCCCCGGTGCGCCGTCTGCTCGAGGTAGCGCACGCCCTCGTAGGAGACGACGTTGTAGTCGGGCGTCTCGGGGATGCCCGCCTCGACGCACGCGGCGACGAAGGCATCGGAGAGCGCGTCGCGGTCGCGCATCCCGCGGTCGGTGATGCGCACCGGGCCGTCGCGGCCGCGCGCGGGCTCGTGCGTGTAGCGGTTGCTTTCCATGCGCCGGAAATACGGCTGCACGTCGGACCAGCCCCATCCGGCGAGCCCCGCCTCGCGCCAGCGGTCGAACTCGCGCGCCTGGCCCCACACGTACGCCATGCCGTTCAGCGCG
>DATIVM010000385.1:0-10840 GCA_035465975.1 Usitatibacter sp. | reverse complement strand
CGGGCGTGGCCGCGGATCAGCTCCGTGAAATCGCCGAACGGGCGGCCGAGCACCGCCTGGACGGCGTCGCCCGCCTCACCCGGCATGCTTCGCGAGCTCGAGGCGGCCGATCTGGTTGCGGTGCACCTCGTCGGGCCCGTCGGCGAGCCGCAGCGTGCGCGCGTTGGCATAGGCCTTCGCGAGGCCGAAGTCGTCGCACACGCCCGCGCCGCCGTGGGCCTGGATCGCCCAGTCGAGCACCCGGCAGGCCATGTTGGGCGCGACCACCTTGATCATCGCGATCTCCGCGCGCGCGGCCTTGTTGCCGACCGTGTCCATCATCCATGCCGCCTTGAGCGTGAGCAGGCGCGCCTGGTCGATGAGGATGCGCGCCTCGGCGATGCGCTCGAGGGTCACGCCCTGCTCGGCGATCGGGCGGCCGAAGGCGACGCGCGACTTCACCCGCTGGCACATTTTCTCCAGCGCGCGCTCCGCCACGCCGATGAGCCGCATGCAATGGTGGATCCGCCCCGGGCCCAGCCGGCCCTGGGCGATCTCGAAGCCGCGCCCCTCGCCGAGCAGGATGTTGGAGGCGGGAACGCGCACGTTCTCGAAATCCATCTCCATGTGCCCGTGGGGCGCGTCGTCGTAGCCGAACACGGGGAGGTGGCGCACGCGCCTCACGCCCGGCGCGTCCATGGGCACGAGGATCATCGATTGCTGGTGGTGCTTGTCCTGATCGGGGTTGGTCTTGCCCATGAAGATGAGCACCTTGCAGCGCGGATCGCCGGCGCCCGAGGTCCACCATTTGCGGCCGTTGATCACGTACTCGTCGCCCTCGCGCCGGATCGACGCCTGGATGTTGGTGGCGTCGGAGGAGGCGACCGCGGGCTCGGTCATGGCGAAGCCGGAGCGGATCTCGCCGGCGAGGAGCGGCTCGAGCCAGCGCTTCTTCTGCTGCGCCGTCCCGTAGCGCTCCAGCACTTCCATGTTGCCGGTATCGGGCGCCGAGCAGTTGAAGATTTCCGGCGCCCAGCCGACGCGTCCCATGATCTCGCAGAGCGGCGCGTACTCGGCGTTCGTGAGCCCGGCGCCGCGCGCGGACTCGGGCAGGAAGAGGTTCCACAGCCCCGCGGCCTTGGCCTTCTCCTTGAGCTCCTCGACGACGCGCGTCGGCTCCCAGCGCTCGCCCGCCGCAACCTCTTCGTCGAAGCGGCGCTCGTTCGGGTAGACGTGCGCCTCCATGAACGCGACGAGGCGCTGCTGCAGCGCCTTCACCTTCGGCGAGTACTCGAAATCCATGACGCCCCCTTCAGGAAGATTGCAGGCGCTCGACCTGGCTCCAGCCGAGCTCCGCCATCGGCCGCGCGCGCCGGCCCGTCTCCATCGCCTGCGCGCTCGCCGCGTTGCCCGCCACCGCGCGCGCCATCACGCCCTGGAAGATGGCCGCCGCGCGGAACATGTTGTACGCCATGCAGAAGTTCCAGTCCTTCCCGCTCGGCCGGGCCGCCCCCGTCCGCTCGAGGTACATCGCGAGGTACTCCTCCTCCGCCGGGATGCCGAGCTTCGCGAGGTCGCACCCGCGCAGCCCGCGGAACTCGGTCGAGGACAGGCGCCACGCCATCATGTGGTAGGAGAAGTCGGCCATGGGGTGGCCGAGCGTGGAGAGCTCCCAGTCGAGCACGGCGAGGACGCGCGGCTCCGTCGCATGGAAGATCATGTTGTCGATGCGGTAGTCGCCGTGCACGATCGCGCTCGCCTCGCCCTCGGGGATGTTGCGCGGCAGCCACTCGATCAGGCGGTCCATCGCCTCGATCCTCTCCGTCTCCGACGCCTTGTACTGGCGGCTCCAGCGATCGATCTGGCGCTGGAAGTAGTTGCCGGGCCTGCCGTAGTCGGCGAGCCCGAGGGCGGCGTAGTCGACGCGATGCAGCCGCGCGATCACGCGGTTCATCTCGTCGTAGGTCGAGCGCCGCTCCCCGGGGGTCATGCCCGGGAGCGTCGGGTCCCAGAGCACCCGGCCCTCGACGTGCTCCATGACGTAGAACACGGCGCCGATCACCGATTCGTCCGTGCAGAGCGCGTAGGTGCGCGCCACCGGGAAGCCGGTCTTCGCGAGCGCGGTGATCACGCGGTACTCGCGATCCACCGCGTGGGCCGAGGGCAGCAGCTTCCCGGGGGGTTTCCGGCGCATCACGTAGCGCCCCGACGGCGCCGTGAGGAGGAACGTCGGATTCGACTGGCCGCCGCGGAACTGCTCGACCGAAAGCGGGCCCGAGAAGCCGTCCACGTGGCTGCGCATGTAGCGCTCGAGCGCGGCGACGTCGAAGCGATGCGCCTCGGCGACCGGTCGCGTGCCCTGGTAGGCGCTGAAGTCGCTCATGAATCCTGCGAGGGTTGCGATGCCGACTCGCCGCCCGCGCGCTCGCGCCGCAGCATGAAGGTGCCGCTCGCGCGGGCGACGAGCCTGCCCGACGCGTCCTCGCGCACCTCGCCTTCCGAGAAGGCGACCGAGCGCGCGGCGTGGATGCAGCGCGCCTCGGCGACGAGGAGCCCCGAGCAGGTCGCGATGAAGGTGGTCTTCATCTCCATCGTGACGGCGAAGTACACGTCGGGCGCCGCGGTGCGCGCCGCCACCGACATGGCGACGTCGAGCAGCGTCATCAGCACGCCGCCGTGCGCCGTGCCGGCGCTGTTCATGAGCTCCTCGCGCAGGGGCAGCTCGAGCACCACGTGCCCGGCGCTCCTCTCGCGCAGCTGGATTCCGAGGAGGCTCGCGAACGGGATGGCGCGCCCGACCGCCTGCCCGATGTCCCTCATCGCTAGATCGCCGTGTAGCCGCCGTCGACCGCGATCGTCTGGCCGGTGATGAAGGCGGACGCGTCGGAGGCGAGCAGGACCGCCACGCCCTTGAGATCCTCGGGGCCGCCGACCCGGTTGAGGGGCGCCTTGCTCGCCACGCGCTCGCCCATCATCTGCATCAGTCCCTTCGTCATCTTGGTGGGGAAGAAGCCCGGCGCGATGGCGTTCACGGTGATCTCGTACTGCGCCCATTCCGCCGCGAGCGAGCGGGTGAAGCTGATCACGCCGCCCTTGCTGGTGTTGTAGCCGATGGTGCCCGGCCGCCCCGGCTCGCCGCCGCCCACCATGCCCAGCACCGAAGCGATGTTCACGATGCGGCCCTTGCGCCGCGGCACCATGCAGCGCCGGCCCACTTCCTGGCTGGCGAGGAACATGGCGGTGAGGTTCAGGTCCATCACCTTCCGCCACGCGTCGATGGGGTGCTCGACCATGTCCGCGCCCCAGGTCGTGCCGGCGTTGTTCACCAGGATGTCGATCGGGCCGAGCTTCGCGGCCGCCTGCTCCACCATGGGCGCGATCGCCGCGGGCTGGGACATGTCGCACGCGAGGGGAAGGACCTCGACGCCCGTCGATTGCAGGTGGGCGCGGGCTTCCTCGAGCTCGTCGGCCTTGCGGGCGGTGAGCGCGAGGCGGGCGCCCATCTCGCCGAGCGCCTCGGCGATCTGCAGCCCGAGCCCCCGCGAGCCGCCGGTGACCAGCGCCACGCGCCCCGAGAGATCGAAGAGCTTGCGCACGCTCATGATCCGTCCTTCTTCGTTGTGTGGATTAACCTGTCCGGCCGCCCCAGCTTACACTATCGGATCGGCCGCGCTCCTCTCGCCGTCCGCCCCCGGAGGCACGACATGGACCTCAACTATTCGCCCGAAGAGCTCGCCTTCCGCGACATGGTGCGCGGGTGGCTGCGCGAGAACCTCCCCGACGACCTGCGCCGGAAGGTGGGGCGCTACGAGGAGCTCTCCCGCGACGACCTGCTGCGCTGGCACCGCATCCTCGCGAAGCAGGGATGGATCGCGCCCTCGTGGCCGCGCGAATGGGGCGGCACCGACTGGGACGTGGTGCAGCGCTACATCTTCGAGGAGGAATGCGGCTACGCCGGGGCGCCGCCGCTCATCCCGTTCGGCCTCACGATGTGCGCCTCGGTGCTGCTCAAGTTCGGCACGCCGGCCCAGAAGCAGCGCTTCCTGCCGCGCATCTACAACGGCGACGACTTCTGGTGCCAGGGCTATTCCGAGCCCGGCTCCGGCTCCGACCTCGCCTCGCTCAAGACGCGCGCCGTACGCCAGGGCGACCATTACGTCGTGAACGGCCAGAAGACCTGGACCACGCTCGCCCATTACGCCGACTGGATCTTCTGCCTCGTGCGCACCGATGCCGCCGAGAAGAAGCAGGAAGGCATCTCGTTCGTGCTCGTCGACATGAAGTCGCCCGGCATCACCGTGCGGCCGCTCATCCTCATGGACGGCGGCCACGAGGTGAACGAGGTGTTCTTCGACGACGTGAAGGTGCCGGTGGAGAACCTCGTGCACGAGGAGGGCAAGGGCTGGACGGTCGCCAAGTACCTGCTGGGCCACGAGCGCATGAACACGGCGCGCATCGGCGGCTCGCGCCGCGAGCTCGAGAAGCTCAAGGAGTTCGCCTCGCGCCAGCCGAAGGACGGCCGGCCCCTGATGCAGGACGTGCGTTTCCGGGACAAGGTGACGCGCGTCGAGGTCGAGCTCATGGCGCTCGAGATCACGAACCTGCGCTTCCTCGACCAGCTGCGCGGAGGGCGCGCGCCGGGGGCGGAAGTGTCGATGCTCAAGATCCGCGGCACCGAGATCCAGCAGGCGCTCACCGAGCTGATGATGGAGGCGGCGGGTCCCCTCGCGCAGCCCTTCCGCCCCGTGGGCCCGGCCGCGGATTTCGACGAGGTGATGGCCGGCATCGCGCCGCGCTACTGCAACTTCCGCAAGACCTCGATCTACGCCGGGTCGAACGAGATCCAGCGCAACATCATCGCCAAGATGAGCCTGGGATTGTAGGGGGAGCGCGATGAAATTCGACTACAGCGAGGAGCAGCGGCTGGTCGCCGATTCGGTGCGGCGCTTCGTCGCGCAGGACTACGGGTTCGAGGCGCGCAAGTCGATCGTCGCCTCGCCGCAGGGCTGGAGCCGCGGCGTGTGGGCGAAGCTCGCGGAGATCGGCCTGCTCGGCCTGCCGTTCCCGACCGAGCTCGGCGGCTTCGGCGGCCGCGCCGTGGATCTCATGAGCGTGATGGAGGCCATGGGCGACGCGCTCGTGGTCGAGCCCTACCTCTCGACGGTGGCGCTCGCCGGCCGCCTCGTCGCGCGGGCGGGAAGCGGCGCGATGCGCCAGGAGCTCGTCGCGGCGATCGTCGAGGGGCGCCTCGCGATGGCGTTCGCGCATGGCGAGGAGGGCGCGCGCTACGACCTCGCGCACGTCGCCGCGCGGGCGAGCCGCAAGGGCGCCGGCTACGTGCTCGAAGGCACGAAGCGCGTCGTCCTGCACGCACCGTGCGCCGATCGCCTCGTGGTCTCGGCGCGCACCTCGGGCGGCGTCGCGGATCCGCGCGGCATCAGCCTCTTCCTCGTGGACGCGAAGGCCCGCGGCGTTTCCATGAACGCGTATCGCACGCTCGACGGGCTGCGTGCGGCGGACGTGCGGCTCGACTCGGTGGCGGTGCCCGAGGACGCGCGCGTCGGCGCCGAGGGCGAGGCGCTGCCGCTCGTCGAGGAGGCGGCGGACTACGCGACGGCGCTCCTCTGCGCGGAGGCGGTGGGCGCGATCAAGTACGCGTGCGACGCGACGCTCGAGTACCTCAAGACGCGGCGCCAGTTCGGCGTGCCGATCGGCGCGTTCCAGGCGCTGCAGCATCGCATGGTGGACATGGTGATCAGCTACGAGCAGGCGCGCTCCATGGCGAGCCTCGCCTGCGCGCGCGTGGACACCGAGAGCGATCCGCGCGAGCGCTCGCGCATCGTCTCGGCGGCGAAGATCAAGACCGCCGACGCCGCGCGCCACGTGAGCCAGGAGTCGGTGCAGCTCCACGGCGGCATGGGGATGAGCGAGGAGCTGAAGGTGAGCCACACCTTCCGGCGGCTCACGATGATCGCGCGCGAGCTCGGCGACGCGGACCACCATCTCGATCGCTTCGCGCGCAATTCGCGCTGACGGCCATGCCCGCGCTCAACAAGCAGGTGCTCCTCGCCTCGCGCCCCGTGGGACGCGTCACGCCGGAGAACTTCCGCATCGCCGAGGCGCCCATCCCGGCGCCGGGCGAGGGCGAGGTGCTGGTGCGCAACGAGTGGCTGTCGCTCGATCCGTACATGCGCGGCCGCATGAGCGATGCCAAGTCCTACGCGGCTTGCGTCGAGGTTGGCGCGCTCATGGTGGGGCAGACCGTGGGCGAGGTGCTCGAATCGCGGCATCCCGGCTTCAAGAAGGGCGACAAGGTGCTCGCCGCGCTCGGCTGGCAGCTCTACGGCGTCGCGAGGGGCAAGGACCTCATGCTCGTGGACGCGACGCGCGTGCCCGCCTCGTATTACCTCGGCGTGCTCGGCATGCCCGGCATCACCGCGTGGTTCGGGCTCTTCGAGATCGGGAAGCCGAAAGCGGGCGAGACGCTGGTGGTCTCCGCCGCCTCCGGCGCCGTGGGGAGCGTCGTCGGGCAGCTCGCCAAACAGGAAGGCCTGCGCGTGGTGGGCATCGCGGGCGGGCGCGCGAAGTGCGACTACGTCGTGAACGAGCTCGGCTTCGACGCGTGCGTCGACTACCGGGCGGGGAACCTCCTCGAGAACCTGCGCGCCGCGTGCCCGAAGGGCATCGACGTGGATTTCGAGAACGCGGGCGGCGAGATCCTCGATACGGTGCTGCGCGTGATGAACCCGTTCTCGCGCATCGTGGTGTGCGGGCTCATCGCCGAGTACAACGCCACGGAGCCGTACGGCTATCGCATGCTGCGCTCGATCCTCGTGAACCGCATCCGCATGCAGGGGATGATCGTGTTCGACTGGAAGGACCGCTACGGCGAGGCGCTCGCCGATCTCGGCGCGCGTGTCGCCGCGGGGAGGCTGCGTTACAGGGAATCGATCGTCGAGGGCCTCGAGAATGCGCCGCAGGGCCTGATCTCGCTCCTTTCCGGCGGCAACTTCGGCAAGCAGCTCGTGAAGCTCGCCTGAGGCGCGGCACGCAGCTTGCGTCGCCGCCACCCGCCGCGGAACCCGTCGTCCGCGCGCTTGTCCCCCAAGTGGGGGAATCGATGAAACTCGCCATCGCGCTCTTCACGCTCGCCGCCGCCGCGCTCGCCGTTTCCGCCGGCGCGGACGAGGCGCCGAAAATGGATCGCAGCGTCGGGACGCTCGACGGCGCGACGGAGTTTTCCTACTCGGCCGACGCGGCGCCCGCGGATGCCACGGATCGCGCCGTGGCCGAGCGCGTCATGGATGCGCTCGCGCAGGAGCCGGCGCTGGAAGGCTCCGCGATCACCGTGGTGGTGGAGCAGCGCCGCGTGCGATTGAGCGGCGCCACGCGCGACGAGGACCAGGCGGCGTACGCGGTGGAGGTGGCGCGCGACGCGGCCGGCGCCGCGGTCGAGGTGACGGGCGACGATCTGCATCCGGGCGAGCGCGACGACGCCGCGAGCTGAGAACCGAGGCCCGCCGCTTCCATCCAGCCTCCATCGCGTCCATCGAGCCGCAAGGAGGCATCCATGTCGTCCAGCACCCTCACACCCGACAACCTTCCGGCGGGCCGCGATCGGCGCAACGGCCCGCCGTGCACGTCGCGCAGGGGCCGCCGAGGAAGCGGCGGAAGCGGCTAGCGCGCTGCGCCGCGCGCGGGCGGCGCGGCGGCCGGCTTCAGGATGATTTCGCGCGTCTCGACGGGACCGCGGGCGAGCCGAAATGCCGCATAGCCGACGCCCGTCGCGATGGCGATCCCGAGAAGGAGCCAGGCGAGGAGGCGCAGGTTTGCGCGCACGTTTCGCCGCTCCCGGCTTTCGAGGTTGTCGACGAGCGAGCGCACGTTGCGCAGCGCCCGGCGCTCGAGCTCGCGCTGAGCGTCGTCCGAAGCAGCGGTGGGAGTGTCCATGGCGGCCTCCGTGAGCCGAAATGCCGCTACCTGGCCTTGTCGCAGCCGAAGCGGCTCACGCGAAGCGCGCCGAACACCGCCACGCCCTTGTTGCTCTCGTCCGCGGCGCCCACCGCGGTGCCTTCCTCGCGCGCGCTCGCGAGGTGCGCGTGGCACTGGGCGTCGATCTGGAGCTTGCCCATCACCGTGACGTTGGAGCGGAAGCAGTACCAGCCGTTGGGATTGCCGAGCCGGATGGTGCTGCGTCCCATCACGTTGACCGCCGGGCGGACGAGCACGAGGCGGGGCTTGCTCGTGACGGGATCGTCGCCGGTCGAGGACTGGCCGATGCCGAACACCTTCACGCCCGTGGCGATCACGCCGTCGGCGGGCGTGCCCTTGCGGAACGGCGAGGCCTTTCCCCAATAGGCGATGCACTGGTCGAGGGCCGCCTGGTCGCCGTCGTCGGCGAGGGCGAGCGCGGGGAGGGCGGCGAACGCGAGCAGCGCGAGCAGCGCGAGCAGGGGGCGGATCACGGGAACCTCCGGAATGGCGTTTGGGAGCGGGGCCAGCATAACCGCTTTCGGCCGGTCGCAGGCGCGCAAGCTGCGGCTGGTCGTGGAGACGGCCCGCGAGGCGTGGGGCCAGGTCAGAAGCGGAAGCGCTCGACCATCTTCGACGCGCTCACGCCGTCGACGGTGTAGCCGAAGATGCCGTGGCTCGCGTCGAGCGGCGTGAAGCTCGCCGTTCCCGCCTGCGTGAGGCGCGTGGCCGAAGGGTCGAACGGAAGCCGCCAAGGCGTGCCCTGCGTGCGGTAGATCTTGCCCGTGAAGCGCAGGCGGTTCGCGGAATCGCGCGACCACGAGCCGCCCGGGACCACGAGCCAGGCGGCCTCGCCCGCGTCGTCGTAGGCGACCCACACCATGAAGAGCTTCTCGCGGAGCTGGTTCACCGTGAGCGCCCACCCGGGCTCGCGCGGATTCCACCACATGTCCGAGTAATCGTCGTGGGGATGCAGCGAGCCGGTGGCGCCCGCGCGCGCGACGGAAAGATGGATCGGGCCGAGCTGCTCCGTGGGTCCCAGCGTTCCGGGCGGCGGTGCCACGACGAGCGACGCATCGTACTCGCCGGCCGGAAGCCGGCCCAGCGTGTACTCCTCGAAGAAGCCGGCGACGGTCCCGCAATCGGGCGAGACGCCGCCGCGATCGACGCTCACCGTGATGCGGTTCGATTCCTGCGAGACCTGCGCGGAGTCGGCATTGGTGCAGCCGAGATGCGCGTAGCGCAGCCGCACCGTGTCGAGCGCCGTGGGATTCGGCGGATCGATCGAGAGCTGCGCGAAGGCGCCGGTCGCGGCGAAGAGGGAAAAGGACGCGGCGAGCCGGCGAGCGAAGCGTCGCATGGGCGCGGTTTCGGCGGAAACGGAAGGGCGATTCTACCCGCGAGCCGCGCCTGCACGCGAGAGCCGGTCCGCGGCGCGGAGCGGCTCCGGGATGCGGAACCGGGGACTGCAGGCCAACACCCACCGGATCGCGGTCGCGAGGCCGACGCGATGGCCGATGGAAACGTAGACCGGCTTCACGCCCTCGCGCGTGCGCAGCACCGCGCCGACCTCCTCGCCGGCATCCTCGAGCGGCTCCCAGGCGCCGCGCCCGGGCGAGGGCTCGCGATGCGCGCCGAGGAGGCGCGTCTTCGCGACGCCGATCGACGGCAGGTCGGCGAGGAGCCCCACATGGGAGGCGAGGCCGCAGCGCAGCGGGTGGGCGATGCCCTGTCCGTCGCAGAGGAGCAGGTCGGGCTTCGTCCGCAGCGCCCGCAACGCCGCGAGGAGCGCCGGCGCTTCGCGCAAGGAGAGCAGGCCGGGAACGTAGGGGAAGTCCACCGCCCTGCGCACCACCGATCGCTCGATGACGGCGAGGGTCGATGCGTCGAGCACCACGGCCGCCGCGTGGGCCGTGCGGCCGTCGTCTCCGTAATGCGCGTCGAGGCCGCAGACGCTGTGCACCGGGCCGAGCCGATCGGAGCGCACGACGCTTCGCGCGAGACGCGCCTGGAGCGCCCGCGCCTCCTCGATCGTGCGCGGACGCTCTTCGTCGTCGCGCGGCGGGGTCAAAGCGCGCCGATGGCGGAGAGCGCGCGCCGCACCTCCTCGACGCCTTCCGGCGAGAGCGGCGCCTGCGGCGGCAGCGGCGCGCCCACGTCGTAGCCCTGCAGCGCGAGGCCGCCCTTGATGCACGCGGCGAGGTTGTGCTTCGCGAACGCCTGGTTCAGGCGCCACAGCGGGCGCTGCCGTTCCATCGCCGCCTTCCAGTCCCCGCGCCGGCAGAGCTCGTACAGCTCCACGCTCTGGCGCGGCGCGAGGCACGCGGGGCCGGCCATCCATCCGACGCCGCCGATGAGCATCACGCACGCCGGGATGTGCGCCGAGGCCGCGAACACTTCCATGCGGCCCTGCACGCGCTCGAGGATCGAGAGCAGGCGCCCCGTGTTCGACGACGCGTCCTTGATGTAGCCGATGTTCGGGACGTGGCTCAGCCGCTCGATGACCGGAAGGCTCAGGTCCGAGCGCTGGAAGTTCGGGTTGGTGTACAGCACCACCGGGAGCCGCACCGCCTCGGCGATCGACCGGAAGTAGTCGAACACGCCGTCGTCGCCGACCGGGAAGTAGGCCTCGAGGATCGCGAGGATGCCGTCGCAGCCCATGTCGGCGAACGCGCGAGCCTGCGCGACGGCGTCGGCCGTGGTCGTGGCGGCGACACCCGCGACCACCGGCACGCGTCCGCGCGCCGCCGCGAGCACGACCTCGACGACGCGCTGGCGCTGCGCCCACGAAAGGTAGGCGAATTCGCCGGTCGAGCCGAGCGGCGACAGCCCGTGCACGCCGGCGGCGACGAGGTCGTCGCACAGCCGCGCAAGCACGTCCGCGCGGATC
>DATIVM010000384.1:0-11823 GCA_035465975.1 Usitatibacter sp. | reverse complement strand
GTCTCGCTCAAGGGCGTGACGGGCGCCGCGCACATCGACACCGCGGAGGTCGAGGCGATGATCCGCCGCATCCGCGCGCACACGAAGGTCCCGGTCGGCGTGGGCTTCGGCATCCGCGACGGGGAGACGGCGCGCCGCGTGGGCTGTGTGGCCGATGCGGTCGTCGTCGGCAGCCGCATCGTGCAGGAGATCTCGGACGGGCCGCCCGAAGGCGCCGCCGCGCGCGCCGGGAAGCTGCTTGCCGAGTTCCGCCGCGCCATGGACGGCGGTCCCCGGCCGCTGCCTGCCGCCGCGGGCGTCGAGGATGGCGGCGCAGGAGCTGGTTCCGCAAGCTCCTTCCGCCCAAGATCAAGCGCGAGGGGACGCAGCAGAGGAAGGCCGTTCCCGAAGGACTCTGGAGCAAATGCCCGTCGTGCGAGGCGGTGCTCTACTTCACCGATCTCGAGAACAACCTCCACGTTTGTCCCAAGTGCGGCTTCCACACGCGCCTGACGGCGCGCCAGCGCCTCGACCTCTTCCTCGATCCCGAAGGCCGCGCGGAGCTCGCCTCCGAGGTCGTGCCCCTGGATCCCCTCAAGTTCAAGGACAGCCGCAAGTACAGCGAGCGCCTCGAGGAGGCGGAGAAGGAGACCGGCGAGACCGACGCGCTGGTGGTGATGCAGGGCTCGGTGAAGGCCGTGCCGCTCATCGCCGCGGCCTTCGAGTTCGGGTTCCTCGGCGGCTCCATGGGCTCGGTCGTCGGCGAACGGTTCGTCCGCGCCGTGCAGGCCTGCTGCGACGAGGAGGTGCCGTTCGTGTGCTTCACCGCGACGGGCGGCGCGCGCATGCAGGAGGGGCTTCTTTCCCTCATGCAGATGGCGAAGACCACCGCGGCGCTCCACCAGCTCGCCGCCGCCCGGCAGCCGTTCATCTCCATCCTCACCGATCCCACCATGGGCGGCGTCTCCGCGAGCTTCGCTTTCATCGGCGACATCGTGATCGCGGAGCCGGGCGCGCTGATCGGCTTCGCCGGCCCGCGCGTGATCGAGCAGACGGTGCGCGAGACGCTCCCCGAGGGCTTCCAGCGCTCCGAGTTCCTGCTCGAGAAGGGCGCGATCGACATGATCGTGGATCGCCGCGAGCTCCGGGACAAGATCGCGCGGCTGGTCACGCTGCTCAAGCGCGAGCCGGCTCCCGAAGCCTGAGGCCGGGCTCCGAGAAACCCTGAAGAAATCACTCCCAGACTGGCTCGCCTGGATCTCGGCGCAGCACCCGTCGAACATCGCGCTCGGCCTCGACCGCGTGCGCGAGGTGCTGGGACGGATGGAGCTCTCGTCCGTCGCCCCCGCGAAGGCGGGGGGCCGGCCTTGCGTCGTCACCGTCGGCGGCACGAACGGCAAGGGTTCCACCTGCGCCATGCTCGAGCGCATCCTCCTCGAGGCCGGATACCGCGTCGGGACCTACACCTCGCCGCACATCCTCCGGTACAACGAGCGCGTGCGCCTGCAGGGCGAGGACGTCGACGACGCGACGCTGGTGCGCTCCTTCGAGCGCGTGGAAGCGGCGCGCGGGTCGACGCCGCTCACGTATTTCGAGTTCGGCACCCTCGCGGCGCTCGCGGTCTTCACCGAGGCCCAGGTCGAGGCGATGGTGCTCGAGGTGGGGCTCGGAGGCCGGCTCGACGCGGTGAACCTGGTGGATGCCGATTGCTCCATCGTCGCGAGCGTCGACATCGACCACGTGGACTGGCTGGGCGGCGACCGCGAATCGATCGGCTTCGAGAAGGCGGGCATCTTCCGCCCCGGACGCCCCGCGATCTTCGGCGACACCAATCCGCCGCGGCGCCTCGTCGAGCAGGCGGCCGCGATCGGCGCGGACCTCCAGGTGCTCGGCCGGGACTTCCGCGTCGAGTCGCATCCGGGGCAGTGGGACTTCGTCGGGCGCCGCGGCGCCAAGCACGCGCTGCCGATCCCGGCGCTGCGCGGCCGCTGGCAGCTCAAGAACGCGGCCAGCGCGATCGCGGCCCTCGACGAGCTCGCCGCGCGCCTTCCCGTGTCGATCGGCGAGGTGAGGCGAGGGCTCGCGCTGGTGCGCCTCGCCGGGCGCCTGCAGTCGCTTCCGGGCCGCCCCACCATCGTCCTCGACGTGGCGCACAACCCGCACGCCGCGCGCGCGCTCGCCGACGCCCTGGGCGAGATGGCTTTCGCCGAAAACACGCTCGCGGTCTTCGCGATGCTCGCCGACAAGGACATCGCCGGCGTGGTGGACGCCGTGAAGGCGCGCATCGACCGCTGGTACGTCTCCGCGGCGCAGGCCGAGCGCGCCGCCCCGGCCGCGCGCGTCGCGGAGATCCTCGCGCAACACGACCCCGGAAAGCCGCTGCGCAGCTTCGCCACGGTCGATGCCGCGCTCGCGGCCGCTCGCGGCGATGCGGGTCCGAATGATAGAATTGTCGTCTTCGGATCGTTCACCACCGTGGCCGAGGCGCTGCGGTCCGCACGCTAATTCCTATGGCGAGCCCTGCCTCCACCGAAACGATCGAGATCCGGCGCCGCGGGCGCCGCCGGCTCATCGGCGTCGTCGCGATCGTGGTGCTGCTGGTGGTCTTCGTGCCGATGCTCCTCGACTCCCAGCCGCGCCACGCCGCGGATGGCCCGTCGACGCAGATCCCGCCCCAGGAAAACGCACCGCCGCTGCCGCCGCCCTCGCCCGCGAAGAAGGTCGCCCCGCCGGCCGCTTCCCCCGCGAGCGCCGCCCCCGAAAAGGCAACGCCCCCCGTCGCGAGCCTGAAACCCGAAGCGGCCAAGCCCGCCGCCGCGCCGTCGCCCGCATCTTCGGCGAAGACACCGGCGCCGGTCGTGGCGCAGGCCGCGCCGCGTCTCGAAGGCTTCGCCGTGCAGGTGGGCGCGTTCCGCGACGAGGAGACGCTCAAGCAGGCGCGCAGCAAGCTGGCCGCGGCCGGCGTCGTCCACTACACCGAGCGCCTGGGCGAGGGGGCCAACGCGCTCACGCGGCTACGCGCGGGTCCCTTCCCGACGCGCGAAGCGGCGGAGAGCGCCCGCGCGACGCTCCGCAAGGCCTCGATCGACGGCCAGGTGGTCGCTCTGCCATGAGAACCATTGCCTCGACGGCTCGCAGCCCCCATATGGTTTTTTTGCCCGGCGACGCTCTCGCCGCGGCGGGAAGGAGTGCCTGAGGCATGTGCGGAATCGTGGGCGTCGTCGCCCGTAGCCCGGTCAACCAGCTGCTCTACGACGGCATGACGGTGCTGCAGCACCGCGGCCAGGACGCGGCCGGCATCGTGACCGCCGAAGGCCACAGCTTCCACATGCACAAGGGCCGCGGGCTGGTGCGCGACGTCTTCCGCACCCGCGACATGCGCAACCTCGTGGGCCACATGGGCATCGCCCACTGCCGCTATCCCACCGCGGGCTCGGCCGCGTCGGAAGCGGAGGCGCAGCCGTTCTACGTGAACTCCCCGTACGGCATCGTCCTCGGCCACAACGGCAACCTCGTGAACGCGGAGGAGCTGCGCCGCGAGCTCTTCCTCGCCGACCGCCGCCACGTCAACACGAACTCCGACTCGGAGATCCTGCTGAACGTCCTCGCGCACGAGGTCAGCGACGCGGCCGCGGGCTGCGACCGGCTCACGCCGGACATCATCTTCAAGGCGGTCGCGGGCGTGCATCGGCGCGTGAAGGGCGCCTACGCGGTGGTCGCGATGATCGCGGGCCACGGCATGCTCGCCTTCCGCGACCCGCACGGCATCCGGCCGCTCATCGTGGGGCGCGCCGATGCCGAAGGAACGCCCCAACAGGTCGGGGACCCGCGCAAGGGCGTGGAATTCCTCGTCGCCTCGGAGAGCGTCACGCTCGACACGCTGGGCTTCAAGGTGATGCGCGACGTCGCGCCCGGCGAGGCGATCCTGGTCGACGAGAGCGGCAACTTCCACAGCCGCCAGTGCGCCGAGAACCCGCAGCTCAACCCCTGCATCTTCGAGTTCGTCTACCTCGCGCGGCCCGACTCCGTGATCGACGGGATCTCCGTGTACGAGAGCCGCCGCAACATGGGCAAGAGCCTCGCGGACAAGATCGCCTCCCTCGGGATCACCGACCAGATCGACGTCGTGATGCCGATTCCCGATTCCAGCCGTCCCGCCGCGCTCGAGGTGGCGACCAAGCTGCACAAGCCCTATCGCGAGGGCTTCATCAAGAACCGCTACATCGGCCGCACGTTCATCATGCCGGGGCAGGAGCAGCGCAAGAAGAGCGTGCGCCAGAAGCTCAACGCGATGCCGATCGAGTTCCAGGACAAGAACGTGCTGCTCGTGGACGATTCGATCGTGCGCGGCACCACCAGCCGCGAGATCGTGCAGATGGCGCGCGAGAGCGGCGCGAAGAAGGTGTTCTTCGCCTCGGCGGCGCCGCCGGTGCGCTTCCCGAACGTCTACGGCATCGACATGCCGACGCGCGGCGAGCTGATCGCCACCGGGCGCGATGCCGCGGAGGTGGCGACGGCGATCGGCGCCGACGCCGTGATCTACCAGGATCTCGACGCGCTGATCGAGGACGTGCGCCGCCTCAATCCCTCGATCGAGCGCTTCGACTGCTCCTGCTTCGACGGCGTGTACATCACCGGCGACGTCTCCCCGGAGTACCTCGAAGGCATCGAGAACGGCCGCCGCGACGGCGAGACGCGCCCCGAGACGCGGCTCTCGAGCTACCAGCTGGACCTCGGCCTGTCGCGGGTCGACTGAGGGCCGCGAGCCGGTCATGGCCGACGAGCTGAAGCTGGATACCCTCGCCGTCCGCGCGGGCGGCGTGCGCAGCGACTTCCGCGAGCACTCCGAGACGCTCGCGCTCACCACCAGCTTCGTCTACACGAGCGCGGCGGAAGCGGCGCGGCGCTTCGCGAACGAGGAGCCGGGCAACATCTACTCGCGCTTCACGAACCCGACCGTCGCGATGTTCCAGGACCGGCTCGCGGCGCTCGAGGGCGCGCAGGCGTGCGTCGCGACCGCGACCGGGATGGCGGCCGTGGCGACCACGGCGCTCGCCCTGCTCAAGACGGGCGACCACATCGTCTCGGCGCGCGGCGTGTTCGGCACCGTCGTCCCGCTCTTCGACCAGATCCTCGCGCGCCTCGGCGTCGCGACCACCTGGGTGGACCTGCCCGACCTCGACCAGTGGCGCAAGGCGATCCGGCCCGAGACGCGCCTCCTCTTCGTCGAGACGCCGTCCAATCCGGTTTGCGAGGTGGCGGACATCGCCGCGCTCGCCGAGATCGCGAAGAAGGCCGGCGCCCTGCTCGCGGTCGACAACTGCATGTGCACGCCGATCCTGCAGCGGCCGATCGCGCTCGGCGCGGACCTCGTGATCCATTCGGCGACCAAGTACATCGACGGGCAGGGCCGCGTGCTCGCGGGGGCCATCGCCGGCCGCGAGGACCTCGTGAAGGGGCCGCTGCTCGGCTTCGTCCGCACCGCCGGCCCCGCCATCTCGCCGTTCAACGCGTGGGTGTGCCTCAAGGGCATGGAGACGCTGCCGATCCGCATGCGCGCGCAGTCGGAGAACGCGCTCGCGATCGCGCGCTGGCTCGAGTCGCATCCCGCGGTGGAGCGCGTGCACTATCCCGGCCTCGCCTCGCACCCGCAGCACGCGCTCGCGATGCGCCAGCAGTCCGCGGGCGGGGCGCTGCTCTCGTTCGTGGCGAAGGGCGGCCGCGAGGCGGCGTGGCGCGTGATCGACGCCGTGAAGCTCGTCTCCATCACCGCGAACTTCGGCGACGTGAAGAGCACCATCTGCCACCCGGCGACCACCACGCACGGGCGCATCCCCGCCGCCCAGCGCGAGGCGGCCGGCATCGTCGAGGGCCTGGTGCGCCTCGGCGTGGGCCTCGAGGACCCCTCGGACGTCATGGCCGACCTCGCCCGGGGGCTGGGGGCGCGCTAGGGATGGCGGGAAGCGCCCACGTCTTCCTGATGTGCCCGCCGGAGTACTTCAACGTCGCGTACATCATCAACCCGTGGATGCACGGGAACCTCAAGCGCATCGACAACGCCGTGGCGCGGCAGCAGTGGCGCGCGCTCTACGATGCGCTCACGGATCGCGCCACCGTGCGGCTGGTGCACCCGCAGCCCGGCTCCCCCGACATGGTGTTCACCGCCAATGCGGGCCTCGTCAAGGACCGCCGCTTCGTGTGCTCGCGCTTCCGCTATCCCGAGCGGCAGTACGAGGAGCCGTACTTCGCCGACTGGTTCATGGACCGCGGCTACGAGGTCTCCCTCATGCCGCGCGACTGCCCCTTCGAGGGCGCGGGCGATGCGCTCTTCGATCGCGGCGAGCCGCTCCTGTGGATGGCCCACGGCCACCGCTCCATCGAGGGCTCGCGCAAGGTGCTCGAGGAGCGGTTGAAGGTCGAGATCGGGCTGCTCAGGCTCGTCGACAGCCGCTTCTATCACCTCGACACCTGCTTCTGCCCGCTCGAGGGCGGCTTCCTGCTCTATTACCCGCCGGCCTTCGACGCGGAGTCGTGCGCGGCCATCGAGCGGCGCGTCCCCGCGGAACGGCGCATCGCGGTGGAGGAGGAGGACGCGCTCGCGTTCGCCTGCAACGCGGTGGGGATCGATTCGACCGTCGTCGTGAATCGCGCCACGCCGGCGCTGGTGCGCGCGCTCGCGCGCAAGGGCTTCGAGGTGGTGCAGACGCCGCTCTCGGAGTTCATGAAGGCGGGCGGCAGCGCCAAGTGCCTGACGCTGCGCCTCGACGAGCCCTGAAAAGGGGACAGACCCCATTTCCCGCATAGCGGAAAAAGGGGTCTGTCCCCTTTAAAAGCGATCGACCGCGCGCAGCCCCTCGGGCGTCGCCTCGAGGTAGCCGCCGCGCTCGTACCAGTCCGGAAGCACCCAGCGCACGCGCTCGCGTCCGCCCACCCGCAGCGCGTGCCGCGCGGGCCGGTGCGTGTGGCCGTGGATCATGAGGTCGCAGGCGGAGTCGGCGAACGCGCGCTCCACGGCCTCCGGCGCCACGTCCATGATCTCGAGGCTCGTCGCCTGCTTGGTGCCCTCGCTCTCCATGCGCATGCGGTTCGCGAGCGCGAGGCGCTGGTCGATGGGAAGCGCGAGCGTGGCCTTCTGCCATGCGGGATCGCGCACCTGCGCGCGGAACGCCTGGTAGCGCGTGTCCCCGGTGCAGAGCGTGTCGCCATGCAGGAGCAGCGTGCGCGTGCCGTAGAGGTCGATCGCGGTCGGATCGTCGAGGAGCTTCATTCCCGTCGCCTCGGCGAAGCGCTGCGCGGCGAGGAAGTCGCGGTTGCCGTGCATGAAGTATGAGGGGACTTCCCGCGCCGCGGCGTGGATCTGCGCGGCGATCCGGCGCGGGAAGGGCAGGGCGAGGCCGTCGTCGCCCACCCAGTATTCGAAGAGGTCGCCGAGGACGTAGAGCGCGTCGGCCCCCGGGACGACACCGGAGAGGAAGCGCTCGAACTGCGCGACGATCGCCGGCCGCGACGGATCGAGATGCAGGTCGGAGATGAAGAGGGTGCGCCTCAGGCGACGCACTCCGCCTTCTCGATCACGACCGGCTGCTGCGGCACGTTCTCGTATGCCCCGCGCGTGGTGGTCGGCACCTTCGCGATCTTGTCCACGACGTCCTGGCCCTCGACGACCTTGCCGAACACCGCGTAGCCGTAGCCGCGCGGATTCGGCGCGGTGTAGTTGAGGAAGTCGTTGTCCTTCACGTTGATGAAGAACTGCGCGGTGGCCGAATCGGGATCGCTGGTGCGCGCCATGGCGACGGTGTACTTGTCGTTCTTGAGCCCGTTCGCGGCCTCGTTTTTGATCGGCGCCTGGGTGGGCTTCTGGCGCATGTCCTTGTCGAAGCCGCCGCCCTGGATCATGAAGCCGTCGATCACGCGGTGGAAGACGGTGCCGTTGTAATGGCCCGAGTCCACGTACTTCGCGAAATTATCCGCGCTGACCGGCGCCTTGTCCTTGTCGAGCTGGATGGTGATCGGGCCCATGGAGGTGGTGAGCTTCACTTTCATCGGTGCTTTTCCTTTCAGGAGGGCGGCGCAGCCCTTCGGCTGCGGTTGGGCGGCGGCGGCGAGCGGGGCCGCGAAGGCGAGGATGATCGAGGCGAGGAGGATGCGGCGCATGCGGATGGCCATGGGACGGCGGCGGGGATCGAAGGTTTTCAGGAAACGACGGACTCGTGGAGGATGCGCCATTCGCCGCCTTCGCGGATCCAGTACTGGCGCTTCACGGTGCGGTTCGAGAGGTTGCTCGAGCGGTAGTCCTGCACGAAGGTCGCCATCACGATGCCCTTCGCGCCCGGATAGGCGAAGAGGCTCAGGTCCTGGATGCCGACCTTGATCCACGACTTGCCGGCGTTCACCTCGCGCTTGCGCGCCTTCCACGCCGGGAGGTCGCCGCTCTCGGAGCGGAAGCGGCTCGAGTAGTGCGAGAGGTAGCGGCCCGTGTCGCGGCTCTCCCAGTCCTTGCGCCAGCCGTCGAACGCGGCGAGGAACGATTCGCGATCCGCCTCCCACGCGCGGCGGTCGCGCCAGCGCACCGACTGGCCGATCACGACCGGCGTGCGGCTCACGTCGACGTACTTCGCGAGGCGCGCGAGGTCGTCGTTCGCGAGGACCACGCAGCCGTCGGTCGCCCACGGCGGGCGGCTGTAGGTGGCCGAGGGCGTGCCGTGCAGCCAGATGCCGTGGCCCTTGCGCCCGTGCAGGCGGTCCCAGTCGTTCGGATAGCTGATGGGGAAGGCGCGCGGGCCGTAGAAGTCGGGCACCTTCTCCTTCTCGGCGACGACGGTGTAGACGCCGATCGGCGTCTTCTGGTCGCCCTCGCGCTCCTTGTCGATGCCGTACTTGCCGAGGCTGATGTAGAAGTCGGTGACGTAGCGCGGCGTGCCGAGGTCGTTCGCGTACACGTAGAGCCGCGAGCGCGAGGTATCGACGAGCAGCGCGTAGGGCTGGTCCTTCGCGAGCTGGAGCAGCGCCTCGGGCAGCTCGTCCACGGGGGGCGCGTCGAGGTAGCGGCGCAGCCTCGCGCGCGCCTCGTCCTGCAGCGGCGCGAGGTCCGCGGCGGGCAGCGCGTTCGAGGCGAAGGCGACGGGGCGCCCGGCCTGCGCCATGAGGATGTCGCCCTTCACCAGTTGCGCGAGACGGAAATTCGGCCGCGCGGCGAGCACCTTGTCGATCTGGTCGAGGGCGCTCTTCAGCGCCGCGCCGCGCAGGTCGACGATGGAGCGCACGAGCGCCGCCTCCACCTGGTTCGCGAACGCGGGGCCGGAGCCGGCGGGCACGAGGCTCCCGTCGGCGAGCGCGGTGGCCGACAGCGCGAAAGCGACGACCGCGAGGCGCGCCCCGAGGCGCGCGCCGGCGCGTAGGCGGTCCCGTCGCATCACCCGCCGATCCGCTCCTGCTTGATGAGCCAGCGCTCGCCCGATTTCTCGAGCCTGAGCGTCTTGGTGCTGTGGCTCTTCAGCGAGTCGGAACGGTAGGACTGGCGGATCTTCACGATCGCCTCGTCGCCGTCCACCCGGGCGGAAATGATCTTCGCCTGGACGTCGATCGATTTCGGCCGCTCGATGCGCTCGGCGCGCTGCTTCTCCCACGCCTCGCGCGTGGTGCCCTTCGGCAGCTCGAAATCGGGCGCGTAGTGCGCGAGATAGCCCTTCACATCCTTCGCGCTCCATGCGCGCGCCCATTCGGCGACGGCCGCCGCGACCTGCGCATTCGCATCGGCGCCGGATGATTGCGGCTTCGGTGCCGCCGTCGCCTTCCTCGGCGCGGCCGTGACCTGCGCGGTGCGCTGCGGCTCGCTGCGCGCCTGCGTCCCGCTCTTCGCCGCCGGCAGCTCCGCCCCGGCGGACGGAGCCTGCGCCTTCGCGGGCGCGGGCTTCGCGGCTTCGCCCTTCGGCGCCTCGGTGCCGGACGAGGGGCCGGGGCCCACCGACTGCGCGCGCGTGGCCAGCTTCTGCGCGCTGAAGAGATCCTTCACCATCGCGAGCTTCACCTTCGCGGTGGTGTTGTTCTTGTCGAGCTGCAGCGCCCGGTCGTAGGCGCGGCTCGCGAGCTCGGCGTAGATGTCGCCGAGGTTCTCGTGCGCGGTCGCGTACGTGGGGTGCGTGTGGATCGCGAGCTCGAGCGCCGACTTGGCCTTCTCGTAGTTGCCCTGCGAGGCGTAGAGCACCGCGAGGTTGTTGTAGGGCTCGGGGAGCTCGGGAAAATCCTCGGTGAGGCCCTGGAAGACCTGGATCGCTTCCTGCGTCTTCTTCTGCTCGGTGAGGATCAGGCCCTTGAGGAAGCGGCCCTGCGGATCGCGCGGCTCGGCCTTGAGGTACGCCTCGTCCTTCTCGAGCGCGGGCTCGAGCTTCCCCTGGCCGTAGAGCTTCTGCGCCTCTTTCAGGTCGTCGGCCGGAGCGGCGAACGCGGTGCCCGCGACGATCGCGAGCCACGCCGCGGCGAATGCCGCCGCCAGCCGGGCCATGTCGGAAACGCGGTGAAGCATCGTGTATAATGCCTTGAATTTAATGAGAAACGCCATTCTACCCGCCTTCGCGAGCCTCCACAATCTTTGCCGCTCCGCGGGCCGGCGCTCCATCTCCCCGTCATGCCGTCGCTCACCCTCTACAACACGTTAACGCGAAAGAAGGAGCCGTTCGCCCCGCGGGTGCCCGGCGAAGTGGGGATCTACGTTTGCGGTCCCACCGTATACGACTACTTCCACGTGGGCAACGCGCGCACGTTCACCGTGTTCGACATGGTGGTGCGGTGGTTGCGCGCGAGCGGCTATCGCGTGACCTACGTGCGCAACGTCACCGACATCGACGACAAGATCATCAAGCGCGCGCGCGAGAATGGCGAGCCCATCGAGGCGCTCACCGAGCGCATGGTGGCGGCCTTCGTGCAGGACTATTCGCGCCTCGGGCTGCTCCGGCCCGACCGCGAGCCGCGCGCGACGCGCTACGTGCCGGCGATGCTCGACATGATCGGCCTCCTCGAGAAGAACGGCCTCGCGTATCGCGGCGGAAACGGCGACGTGTACTACTCCGTGCGCGGCTTCGCCGAGTACGGCCGGCTCTCGCGCAAGAACCTCGACGAGCTGCGCGCCGGCGAGCGTGTCGCGGTGGAGGAGGCGAAGCGCGATCCGCTCGACTTCGCGCTGTGGAAGGCCGCGAAGCCCGGCGAGCCGCAGTGGCCCTCGATCTTCGGCGCGGGCCGCCCCGGCTGGCACATCGAGTGCTCCGCGATGTCGTGCAACGAGCTCGGCTGCCCGTTCGACATCCACGGCGGCGGCTGGGACCTGCAGTTCCCGCACCACGAGAACGAGATCGCGCAGAGCGAAGGCGCGCTCGGCCGCAGGTTCGTGAGCTACTGGATGCACTCGGCGTTCCTCAACATCGAGCACGAGAAGATGTCGAAGTCGCTCGGCAACTTCTTCACGACGCGCGACGTGCTCGACAGGCTCGACCCGGTGCAGGGCGGCGAGCAGCTGCGCTACTTCCTCATGCGCGCGCACTACCGCAACGGGCTCAACTTCAGCTGGGAGACGCTCGAGGATGCGGGGAACGCGCTGCGCGGCTTCTACACGACGCTGCGCGAGGTACCACCCGACGCGACGGCCGCCATCGACTGGAACGAGCCCCATGCCGCGCGCTTCCGCGCCGCCATGGACGACGACTTCGACACGCCGGCCGGGTTCGCCGCGCTGCACGAGCTGCGCGGCGAGGTGAACCGCTCGCGCTCGGGCACGCTCTCGGCGCTGCTGCGCGCGCTCGGCGGCACGCTGGGCCTGCTGCAGCAGGATCCGGATGCGTTCCTGAAGGGCGG
>DATIVM010000383.1:0-2831 GCA_035465975.1 Usitatibacter sp. | reverse complement strand
GAAGCGGATCCGGCTCGGGCAGCGCCGGCGAGGCGGCCGCGAGCCGCAGCGCGGGAGGGGGGGTGCGCGGCGTTTCCGGAGCGGACATGGGCGGGGGCTTTCGATCGGCTTTAATCGGCGTTAATTGTGCCCGGATCGCGCCCCCGCGGGGTTGATGGCGCTCAAGCGCTTGATTCGGGTCAAATGGGCGCCGGGGGCCGCCCCCCATATTCCATAGGCTTCCCGCACACGGAGAAAAACCGATGCAGCCCGCGACCGCCGTCCCGCAGTACCTCCACGACACCTACTGGTGGGCCTACGTCCACCCCCGCGCCGTGCGCTTCTTCGAGCGGCAGTGGCTGGTGAACCTGATCCTGTGGGGAAATTTCGCCAAGCTGCGCGACGCGGCGCTCGACGCGCTGGGCGCGGAGCTGCCCGGGCGCACCTTGCAGGTGGCTTGCGTGTACGGCGATTTCACCCCGCGCGCGGCCGAGCGCGTCGCCGAGGGCGGCTCGCTCGACGTGGTGGACGTGCTGCCGATCCAGCTCGCGAACCTGCGCCGCAAGCTCCCCGCCGGCGCCCCGGTGAACCTGCACCGCGCCGACGCCTCGGACCTCGCGTTCGCCGACGCGACCTACGATCGCGTGGTGCTCTTCTTCCTGCTGCACGAGATGCCCCTCGACGTGCGCCGCCGCACCCTCGCCGAGGCGATGCGCGTCGTGAAGCCGGGCGGCGAGGTGGTGATCGTCGACTACCACCGGCCGCGCGGCTGGCACCCGCTGCGCCCCCTCATGAAGCTCATCCTGCGGCGCCTCGAGCCCTTCGCCATGGACCTGTGGGCGCACGAGGTGCGCGAGTGGCTGCCAGGGCTCGCGGAGGAGCGCGTGCGCAAGCACACCTACTGGGGCGGCCTCTACCAGAAGCTGGTGATCAGGGCCTGACCGGCGCGACGCGCGCGCCCTCGCGCAGGCCGTCGGGCGGATAGACCACCACCCGGTCGCCGGGCGCGAGGCCCGCTTCGACCTGCGCTTCCTGCGTGTTGCGGCGCGGCACGCGCACCGCGCGCTTCACCGCGCGCCCGTCCTGGATCGCGTACACCGCCCAGCCGTCGCCATCGCGGAACAGCGCGCCGACCGGCACCTTCACCGCGTCGCCGATCCGCGTCGTGACGATCTGCGCCTCGATGCGGAAGCCGTCGCCCACGGTGGGCACGCGGTCGAGCGGATCGACGAAATCGAGCACCACGTTCACGCGCTGCTCCTCGATGCCGAGCGCGGAGACCTTGGTGAACGCGGCCGGCTCGACGAGGCGCACGCGCGCGGCGAGCGGCGCGAGGCCGCTGCCGAGCTCGACGCGGGCGGGCATCCCGGGACGGATCGTGACCGATTCCTGCGAGAGCGCCTCGACCACGGCTTCGAGCCGGCGCGCATCGGCGACCTCGACGAGCGGCGTGCCCGAGGCGACCACCGACTCGCTCTCCTGCGCCACGCGCAGCACCTCGCCGCCCACGGGCGAGGTGATCTTCCAGGGTTCCGAGCCGGCGCCGCCGGTGCGAAAGCGCGTGAGCGCCGCGCGCGCCTGGGCGAGGTCGTGCGCCGCCGCATCGAGGGCGAAACGCCCCGCCTCCAGCGCGCTTTCGGCGGTCTGCAGCGCGAGCTGCGCCTGCTCGCGCACCGTGGACGAGACGAAGCCCTCGCGCGCGAGCTTCTCCTGGCGCTCGGCGTCGGCGCGCGCCTGGTCGCGCTGGCTCGTGAGCCGCGCGAGCTCCGCGCGCGCGCGTCGCTGCTGCGCCTCGGCGGCCCCGGCGCGCTCCTCGAGCTCGCGGATCGTGCGCGCGTCGAGGAAGGCGGGCGCCGCGGGCGCGAGCTCGGCGACCACCTGGCCCGGCTCGACCTTGTCGCCCGCCTTGAGGCGCACGCGCTCGAGGCGCCCCGCGAGCGGCGCCGAGATCACGTAGCGATCGCGGGCCCGCGTGCGCCCCTCGTCGGCGACCACCTGCTCGAAGAGCCCGCGCGCGACCGTCGCCTCCTCGACCATGACGGGCCGCGGGCGCAGCGACCAGGCGGCGAGCGCCGCGACGGCGGCGACGACGATGGCGAGCGCGATCGCGTTGCGGCGCTTCATTCGCGGGTCTTCAGGACCCCCACGAGGTCCAGGTGATCGATCCGGTGGCGCACGAGGAGCGCGCTCGCGGCCCCCGCCGCCATCACGATCGCCGCCGTGTAGGCGTAGGTCTGCGGGAAGATCACGAGCGGGAGCTCGAACACCTCGTGCTGCATGAGGCGGATGATGAGCGCGGCGAGCGCGTAGCCGCCGGCGAAGCCGAGCGGGATCGCGGCCGCGATCTCGAGCGCGAGCTCGCCCAGCAGCAGGACCGAGACCTCCGCGCGCGTGAACCCGAGCACGCGCAGCGTCGCGAGCTCCCAGGCGCGCTCGGCGAGCTGGATGCGCGCGTTGTTGTACACCACGCCCACCGCGATCACGGCGGCGAACGCGGTGAGCACGGTGGTGAAGAAGAGCACGTTCCTCGCGCTCGTCCTGCGGAAGGTCTCGAGCAGGGTGCGGTTCACGATCACGACCGCGGCGGCGGGGATCTCCTTCAGCCGCGCGAGGAGCTCCGGCTCGTCGCGCCGATCCACCAGGAGCTGGGCCTGCGAGATCACCGGTCCCTCGCGCGCGAGGCGGTTGAGGTCCGCGGTCGTCATCCACGCGTTCATGCCGGCCATCTCGTCGACCGTCGCGCCCACCGTGAGCGCGGCCTTCACGCGCCGCCCCTCGAGGAGCTCGGCCCACACCGTGTCGCCGGGGCCGATGCCGAGGCGATCGGCGAGCCGCTTGGTGAGCAGCACCGA
>DATIVM010000382.1:0-2477 GCA_035465975.1 Usitatibacter sp. | reverse complement strand
CGTCGATCGTTTCCCGCCTTTCGCGCCGCGATACCTAACGCGACCACTCCGGGTGCTGCTGGTGCAGCTCCCGGTGCTGCTCGATGAGGACCTGGTAGAAGGAGAGGCGCTCGCGGCTGATCTCGCCGCGGCCGGCGGCCTCGATCACCGCGCAGCCCGGCTCGCCCAGGTGCGCGCAATCGTTGAACTTGCAGCGCCCGAGATGGGGACGGAACTCGCGCATCGCTTCCCCGATCTGGTCCTCGGTGAGGTGGAAGAGGCCGAACGACTGGAAGCCCGGCGTGTCGATGATCGCGGTGTCGCGGTCGAGCCGGTAGAGGCGCGAGAAGGTCGTGGTGTGCGCGCCGCTGTCGAGCGACGCGGTGAGGTCCCCCACGCGCGCGACCTCGTTCATCAGCAGCGCGTTCACCGTGCGCGACTTGCCCATCCCGCTCTGCCCGACGAGGAGCGTGAGGTTGCGCTCCAGGTGCGGCAGCAGCGGCGCCGGGTCGAACTTCGCCGACATCGAGATCACCGTGTAGCCGATGCGCTCGTAGGGCTCGAGCGCCTTGCGCGCCTGCGCGTGCTCCGGCAGGTCCGACTTGTTGAGCGCGATGATCGCCGGGATGCGCGCGGCCTCGCAGGCGACGAGGCTCAGGTCCAGGAACGCCTCGCTGTACGGCGGCTTGGGCGCGAGGAGGATCACCGCCTGGTCCACGTTCGCCGCGAGCGTCTTCTCGCGCCACTGGTCGGAGCGATAGAGGAGGTTGCGCCGCGTGCCGACGCGCTCGATCGAGCCCTGCGCCGCGCCCGTGAGCCGCGCCTCGACGAAGTCGCCGCAGGTGGCGTCCTGCTTCTTGCCCTTGCGCGTGCAGACGATCTGCCGGCGGTCGGCGACCTCCACCAGGAACTCGCGGCCGAAGTCCGCGATGACCCGTCCCTCGACGACGACCTGCTGGTCCCTCTCGCGTCGCGTCGTCATCCTCGGCGGGCGGTCAGATCTCGAAGAGCGCGTCGAGCTTGGCGGCGCAGATGAAGTCGTTCTCGGACAGCCCGCCGATCGCGTGCGTCACGTACGACACGCGGCACTCGTTGTAGCCGACCTGCAGGTCGGGATGGTGGTCCTCGCGATGCGAGACCCACGCCGCCGCGTTCACGAAGGCCATGGTCTCGAAGTAGTTGCGGAACCGGTAGGTCTTGGCGATCGCGCCGTCGGCGAGCGACCAGCCGTCGAGGCCCTTGAGCATCGGCTTGATCTGCTCCGGGGTGAGCGGAGCGACGCCTCCCTCGCAGGGCTTGCACTTCTTGCGCGCGAGCTCGTTCATGGAACGTCCTGGCAGAGGGTGCAGGCGGGCTCGCGATTCGTCTCAGAACGTCGACGGCGCTTCGCCGCCCCGCCTGAGATGGTCGATCCGGAGCGCCGCCGGGGGATGCGAATCATACACCAGCGAGTGCAGCGGATCGGGCGTGAGCGTGGAGGCGTTGTCGCGGTAGAGCTTGGCGAGCGCGCTCACCAGGTCCGCGGCGCTCGCATGGCTCGCGGCGAAGGCGTCGGCCTCGAATTCCTGGCGCCGCGCCATGAGGCTCGAGAGCGGCTGGAACGGGAAGGTGAACACGGGGACGATCAGCGCGAAGCCCGCGAGCGCCGCGCCGATGTGCGGCGCCGGGAGGTGCAGCGCCCCGTAGAACGCGGGCTCGCCGTAGAGCCAGCCGAGGATCGCGAGGAGCAGCAGCGCGAGGGCGAAGCGCACCATCAGCAGCCGCGGGATGTGGCCGCGCGCGAAGTGGCCGAGCTCGTGGGCGAGCACCGCCTCGATCTCGGCGGGCGTGAGGCGCTCCATCAGCGTGTCGAAGAACACGATGCGCTTGTTCAATCCGAATCCCGTGAAGTACGCGTTGCCGTGGCTCGAGCGGCGCGACCCGTCCATCACGAACAGGCCCTCCGCGCGGAAGCCGCAGCGGCGCAGCAGCGCCTCGATGCGCGTGCGAAGCTCGCCTTCCTCGAGCGGGGTGAAGCGGTTGAAGAGCGGCGCGATCCAGCGCGGAAAGGCGACCACCAGCACGAGCGTGAAGCCCATCCACGCCATCCACGTGTACAGCCACCACAGGGCGCCGGTCCTCTCGAGCAGCCAGAAGACCGCGAGCAGCAGGGGCGTGCCGATCACCGCGGCGAGCGCCATGCCCTTCACGAAGTCGGCGGCGAACAGCGGCGGCGTCATGCGGTTGAAGCCGTGGCGCTCCTCGACGACGAAGGTGCGGTAGAGGTCGAAGGGCAGGCTCGCCAGCGTGCTCGCGAGCAGCACGCCGAAGACGGTGGCGAGCTCGCGCAGGTAGCCCGCGCCGAAGAGCCGCTCGGAGAGCGCGTCGATGGCCGCGATGCCGCCGCCGATGGTGAGCGCCACCAGCACCACGCCGTCGATCGCGATCGTCTCGAACAATCCCACGCGTTGCTTGTCCAGCGTGTAGTCGGCGGCCTTGCGGTGCGCCTCGAGCGGGAT
>DATIVM010000381.1:0-2666 GCA_035465975.1 Usitatibacter sp. | reverse complement strand
TATTCCGGGTATTCCTTCGCGAGGTCCAGCATCATCTGCGCGAGCTCGCGGACCGAGTAGTTGTTCCTCGGGTTGCCGACGTTGTAGATCTTCCCGGTCGCGATGCCGTCCTTGTTCTCGATGATCTTCATGAGCGCGTCGATGCCGTCGTCGATGTAGGTGAAGGCGCGCTTCTGCGCGCCGCCGTCCACCAGCTTGATCGGCTCGCCGCGCACGATGTGGCCGAGGAACTGCGTGATCACGCGCGAGCTGCCTTCCTTCGCGGTGTGGATCGAGTCGAGCCCCGCGCCCACCCAGTTGAACGGGCGGAAGAGCGTGAAGTCGAGGCTGCCCATGGAGCCGTAGGCCCAGATCACGCGGTCCATCAGCTGCTTGGAGCACGAGTAGATCCAGCGCTGCTTGTCGATGGGGCCGAGCACCAGCTCCGAGGCGTACGGGTCGAACTCCTCGTCGCCGCACATTCCGTAGACCTCGGAGGTCGAGGGGAAGAGGATGCGCTTGCCGTACTTCACGCAGCTCCTCACGATCGGCAGGTTCGCCTCGAAGTCGAGCTCGAAGACCTTGAGCGGCTCGCGCACGTAGGTGGCGGGCGTGGCGATCGCGACCCGCGGCAGCACCACGTCGCACTTGCGGATGTGGTACTCGATCCACTCCCGGTTGATGGTGATGTCGCCCTCGAAGAAGTGGAAGCGCTTGTGGTGCATGAGGTCCGTGATGCGGTCGGAGCTCATGTCCATGCCGAACACCTCCCACTCGGTGTGCCGGAGGATGCTTTGCGAGAGGTGGTGTCCGATGAAGCCGTTCACGCCGAGGATGCAGAGTTTCTTCATTGCGGGTCTCCGGGCCGGGCGCCTTCGCGCCCGAATCGCCCAAGGAAGGTGGATGCGGTGAGGGGTAGGCCGTCGAGCTCGGCCTCGAGCAGGACCAGCGCGGCGCCGTCGGCGCAATGCGCGACGATGCGCTCCCCGTCGGCGAGGATGCGGGGCGCGCCGCCCTGGGCGGCGCGGCCGCCCACTCGCGTGCGAAGGATGCGCAGCGTCGAGCGCCCGACGTTCGTGAACGCCCCGGGATAGGGCGGCGCCACGGCGCGCACCAGGTCGTGGATCTCGCGCGCGCCCTTCGACCAGTCGATGCGGCCGTCCTCGGGGCGCCGGCCGCCGAAATACGAGCCGGTCGTGAGGTCCTGCGGCACCAGTCGCGCGGTGCCGTCGAGGAGCGCGGGAAGCGACCGGTCGAGCACCAGCTCCGCGGCGACGGTCACCTTGCGGAACACGTCGAGGGCGGTGTCGTCGGGGAGGATCGGCACCGCCAGCTGGTCGACGATGCGTCCCGCATCGGGCTTCGCGACCATCTCGTGCAGCGTCGCGCCGGTCTCGCGCTCGCCGTGCAGGATCGCCCAGTTCACGGGCACGCGGCCGCGGTACTTCGGCAGCAGCGAGCCGTGGACGTTGAAGGCGCCGCGCCGCGCGCAGCCGAGCACGGCGGGCGGGAGCATGTGGCGGTAGTAGAACGAGAACAGGAAGTCGGGCGCGAGCGCCGCCAGAGGCCCGGCGAGCGAAGGCACTTCCGCGGCATCGGGCGCCACGACCTCGAGCTCGTGCTCGCGCGCGAGCCGCTCGACGCTCCCGAACCAGATCGCCTCGCGCGGGTCGTCGCGGTGCGTCACCACGAGCGCCACGTCGAGGCCGTGCGCGAGCAGCACCGAAAGGCAGCGCACTCCCACGTCATGGTAGGCGAAGACCACCGCGCGCGCCGCCATGTCAGTCGATCTTCTCGAGCAGCGCCTGGATGAGGTAGCGCGGCCGCTCGCGCACCTGCTGGTAGATGCGCCCCACGTACTCGCCGATGAGGCCGAGGCCGAAGAGGACGACGCCGGTGAGGAAGAACTGCAGGATGTCGCGGTCCCAGATCACCCACAGCCCGTCGCCGACGCCCGAGTAGATGCGCCAGGCGATCACCGTGACGTAGACGCCCAGCGAGACGAGCGAGACGAAGATGCCGAACAGCGAGAACGCCTGCAGCGGCAGCACCGAGAAGCCGGTGACCAGGTCGAAGTTGAGGCGCACCAGCTTGTAGAGCGAGTACTTCGAGGCGCCGGCGTGGCGCTCCTCGTGCTCGACCTCCACCTCGGCCGGGCTGTGCGCGAAGGAGTAGGCGAGGGCGGGGATATAGGTGCTCACCTCGCGCGAGGCGCGGATCGCGTCCACGATCGGGCGGTCGTAGGCGCGCAGCATGCAGCCCTGGTCGGTCATGTGGATGTGCGTGATGCGCTCGCGCACCCGGTTCATCGCCTTCGAGGCCCAGCGCCGCCACGCGACGTCGCGGCGCATGCGGCGGATCGAGCCCACGTAGTCGTGGCCCTCGTCCATCTTGGCGAGGAGCTTCGCGATCTCCTCCGGCGGGTTCTGCAGGTCCGCGTCGAGCGTCACCACGCGCCGCCCGCGCACGTGCTCGAAGCCCGCCATGATCGCCATGTGCTGGCCGAAGTTCCCGGCGAAGAAGATCACCCGCGTGGTGTCCGGGCGCTTCTGGAACTGCTCGCGAAGCAGCGCCGCGGAGCGGTCGCGGCTGCCGTCGTTCACGAAGATCACCCCGTACGGGATCGCGAGGGCGTCGAGTGCGGCATAGAGGCGCGCGAAGAGGGCCGGCAGGACCTCCTCCTCGTT
>DATIVM010000380.1:0-4303 GCA_035465975.1 Usitatibacter sp. | reverse complement strand
GGCGAGCCCGAGCGCGACGACGGAGACGATGCCGGTCGGCGTCACGAGGCCGAAAATGTTGCCGAGGAATCGGTGCAGCGAGAACGAGAATCCGCTCTCGATGCGCCCGCGGCTCTGGAAGAAGAACGAGATCCAGTCGTGCTGCCAGTTCCAGGCGACGACCGGCGCGAAGAGGACGAGCGCGATGAGCGCGCCCAGGTACGGCTGCGGCCGCGCGAGCCACCTGCGCGAGCGGGCGTCGACGAGGACGAACGCCACCACCGCGAAGGCGAGGAGGGCGATGGTGTACTTGGAGATCATCCCGAGCCCGAGCGCGGCGCCGAGCGCGAGCCAGGCGCGCGCGTCCTCGCGCACGAGGGCGCGCCACGCGAAATAGACCCCCGCCGCCCAGCAGGCCGTGGCCGGCGCGTCGGGGCTCATGAAGAAGCCGAAGAAGAAATACGCGGGAAGGACCGCCACCAGCATCAAGGCGCGGCGCGCGGCTCCGAGCCCGAGGAGCTCGCGCGCGAGCCGATACGAGAACCCCGCGGTCGCGATCCAGCAGAGGAAGGCGCCGGCGCGCACGGCGATCTCGGCATCGCCGAGGACGACGACGAACGCGCGGATGATCCACGCCACCATCAGCGGGTGGTCGAGGTAGCCGTAGTCGAGGTGCTGCGCGTAGTTCCAGTAGTACGCTTCCTCGAAGATGAGCTCGGGGACGCCGAGGTAGAGCAGGCGCAGCAGCACGGCGCACGCGGCGGCGGCGAGGCAGAAGCGGTCCCAGCGCGGGCCCTCGGAGGCGCGGCGCGGGTCCGCGAGCCACAGGAGGCCCGCCGCGAGCGAGGCGGTCGAGGCGAGCGCGGCGAGGAAATGCGCGGTCCCGCCGCCGAGGCCGAAGACGTCGACGAGGGAGCCGACGAGGCCGCCGCGCAGGAAGAGGAGCAGCAGCGCGCCGACGGCGAGGGTCGCGATGCGCCGTGCATCGAGCGCGCGCAGGCGCGGATCGGCGATCGCGAGGAGCGCGAGCGCCACGGCGAGCGCCGCGAAGTAGCCGGCGGCGTGCGCGTTGCCGAGCGCGTCCGGCCCCCGGTACAGCGCGCGGAAGACCGCGACGTCGGCGGCGAGCGCGGCGAGGCCGATCGCCGCGAGCGAGGCGCGCCCGCCGCGCAGCGCGCGAATGTCCATCAGCGCGACCTTCCTTCGGCGAGCGCCTCGCGCAGCTGCTCGAGCACGGCCTGCGCCGGGATCACCTTCAGGCACACGTTGTCGGTGCACGGCGTGCGGCGATGGTTCGCCGCGCTCACGCAGGGCGAGCAGGCGAGCCCCGCGTAGATCGGCGTCGCGTTGCCGAGCGAGCCGTAGAGGGCGGGCGTCTCGGGACCGAACAGCACGAAGGCGCGCACGTCGGTCACCGCGGAGAAGTGCCCTGCGCCGGAGTCGTTGGTGAGGAGCACCTCGGCGATGCGGTAGAGCGCCGGCAGCTCCTCGAGCGCGTGCAGCCCGGCGAAGCTGAGGCAGCGCGCGTCGCCAACCTGCGCGCGCAGCGCCTCGGCGCCTTCCCGCTCATCGGGCGAGCCGGTGATGATCACGAGGAGCGCGGGATCGCCCGCGAGGAGCCCGCGCATCACCTCCACGAAGCGCTCGGGCATCCAGCGGCGTTGCGGGAGCAGGTCGCTCGCGTTGGGATTGATCAGCACGACGCGGTGGCGCGAGGGGTCGTAGGCCGGAAAGCGCTCGCGAATGCGCGCGCGCATCCTCTCGACGGCGGCGGCATCCTCCGGCGCGCGGGCGAGCCGGATCTCCTCGTCGCCGACCGCCGCCTTCGAGTAGGGAAGCTCGGCCCGCTCGGCGAGCGCCGCGTTCACGAGCGCGACGAAGTTCCGCGCGATGTGCCGGTGGGGGTTGTAGAGCACGCGGCGGGTGAGCATCGCGCCGCGGTACAGGCCCTCGTTGTGGAAGGCGTGGAAGCCCACGCGATGCGCGGCGCCGGAAAGCCCCGTGAGGAGCGCGCTGTAGCGCGAGAAGAGCTCGAGGTCGATCACCGTATCGATGCCGCGCCGGCGCGTCCAGGCGAGGAAGCGCAGGCTGTCGACCGCGAGCGTGAGAAGATTGCCGTGCCGGATGGTGAAGACGTTCTCCCGGGGCACGGTGCCGAGGAGGCGCAAGCTCGCGGCGTTGGCGGCGAAGATCGCGAAGTGCAGCTCCGCGCCGCCCGCCTCGCGCATCTTGCGCATCGCCGGGTCCGCGAGGATCGCGCTTCCCATCTCGGAGAGCTCGACGAACAGCACCTTGCGCGGCGCCTCGCTAGCGCGGCGCCGCAGCCGGTCCGCGATCCAGGTGTAGAAGGTCGCGACGAAGCAAAGCGGTACCCCGGCGAAGTAATCCACCTTGCGCATGAAGCCGATGTTCATTGCATCCCCGATTCCCGGAACCCGATCGCACGCGGCGCCGGGCGCCCCGCGGCGTTTTTTTGCGTCCGATGATAACGCGCCGGGGACTCGCGCCCCCGCGCTGGCGCGGATTTCCCGCGATTCGGGGCGGGGCGCGGCGTGAAGCGCTCGCATTCGAGCCGCCAGTGGCTGCGCCGGCACGTGAACGACCCCTACGTGCAGCGCTCGAAGCGCGAGGGCTACCGCTCGCGCTCCGCCTACAAGCTCATCGAGATCGACGAGCGCGACAAGCTCCTCGGCCGGGGCATGACGGTGGTGGACCTGGGAGCCGCGCCGGGAGGCTGGTCGCAGGTCGCGGCGAAGCGCGTGGGCCCGGAAGGGAAGGTCCTCGCGATCGACCTCCTCGCGATGGATCCGCTGCCCGGCGTCGCCTTCGTGCAGGGCGACTTCACGTCGCGCAAGGGCCTCGCGGCGATCGAGGCGGCCCTCGAGGGGCGCCGCGCCGACGTGGTCCTTTCCGACATGGCGCCCAACCTTTCCGGCATCGCGGTCTCCGACCAGGCGCGCTGCATGGCGCTCGCCGAGGCCGCGCGCGACTTCGCGCGGTTGCACCTGAAACGCGACGGGATACTGCTGGTCAAAATCTTCCAGGGCGCGGGGTATGATGATTACCTCAAATCGCTGCGCGGCGCGTTCCGGAAGGTGGCGGTGCGCAAGCCCGCCGCCTCGCGCGGGGAGAGCGCCGAGCAGTACTTGCTGGCGCGCGGGCTCAGGGAGGGCGTGAATTCCCCTGGCGAAGGGGCTTGAATTCCTCCCCGGCGGCCCGATGTGGTCTCAGGGACCCTGCCTCATCCCTCTGTTTTTTTGGGGTAATTTTTCCGCGGAAGGACTGATCTAGTGAACAACACCATTCGCACCATCATGGTCTGGCTCGTGATCGGCGTCATCCTGACCATGGTGTTCATGCAGGTCGGCAACCGTGCGTCGAGCCAGAGCACGATGGATTACTCGACCTTCATGGAGGAGGCGAAGCAGGGCCACATCGCGAAGGCCAAGATCGAGAGCATGAAGACCGTGCGCGCCACCACGCGCGACGGCAAGACCTTCATCGTCAACACCCCGGGCATCCAGGACCCGTGGATGGTGAGCGACCTCATGAAGGACGGCGTCACCGTCGAGGCGAAGCCCGAGGAGGAGCCCTCGCTCCTCATGAACATCTTCGTGTCGTGGTTCCCGATGCTGCTGCTGATCGGCGTGTGGATCTTCTTCATGCGCCAGATGCAGGGCGGGGGCCGCGGCGGCGCGTTCTCGTTCGGCAAGTCGCGCGCGCGCATGCTCGACGAGAACCAGAACCAGGTCACGTTCGCGGACGTCGCGGGCGTGGACGAGGCGAAGGAAGAGGTCGGCGAGCTGGTCGACTTCCTGCGCGACCCGTCCAAGTTCCAGAAGCTCGGCGGCCGCATCCCGCGCGGCGTGCTGATGGTGGGCTCGCCGGGCACCGGCAAGACGCTCCTCGCGCGCGCCATCGCCGGCGAGGCGAAGGTGCCGTTCTTCTCGATCTCCGGCTCCGACTTCGTCGAGATGTTCGTCGGCGTGGGCGCGGCCCGCGTGCGCGACATGTTCGAGCAGGCGAAGAAGAACGCGCCCTGCATCGTGTTCATCGACGAGATCGACGCGGTCGGCCGCCAGCGCGGCGCGGGCCTCGGCGGCGGCAACGACGAGCGCGAGCAGACGCTGAACCAGCTGCTCGTCGAGATGGACGGCTTCGAGGGCACGACCGGCATCATCGTCATCGCCGCGACCAACCGCCCCGACGTGCTCGATCCGGCGCTGCTGCGTCCGGGCCGCTTCGACCGCCAGGTGGTCGTGCCGCTGCCCGACATCCGCGGCCGCGAGGAAATCCTGAAGGTGCACATGCGCAAGGTCCCGCT
>DATIVM010000379.1:0-12516 GCA_035465975.1 Usitatibacter sp. | reverse complement strand
GGGGCTCGTCGATCCGACGACCGTCGCGTTCACCTCGCTCACCGACCCGGAAGGGACGCGCGTCGTGCAGCAGAGCTTCGAGTTCGACGTCGCGACGAGCGCCAGGCTGCTGTCGCGCTACCTCGGCCGCGAGATCGTCGTGGAGCAGGCGCGCGGCGACGGCGTGGAGACCGTCACCGGCACGCTCCTCGGGACGCAGGGCGGCCTCATGCTGCAGCAGTCCGACGGCAGCGTGCGCATCCTCGGAAGCTATTCCGGCGTGAAGCTTCCGGGCCTGCCCGGAGGCATCGTCGCCAAGCCCGCGCTCGTGTGGCAGGTGGACGCGCGGCACGCGGGCGTGCACCTCACGCGCTTCAGCTACCAGACGGGCGGCATGACGTGGTGGGCCGACTACAACCTCGCGTACGCCGAGCCGCGGCCCGGCGCATGTCGCGTGGATGTCGGCGCCTGGGTCACGATCGTGAACCAGTCGGGCGCTTCGTTCCGCGACGCGCGCGTGAAGCTGGTCGCGGGCGACGTGCACCGCACCTCGCCGGTCGGATATGCGGTGGATGCGCCCCGGGCCCTCGCGCCCGCGGAGGCGAAGCGCGAGGGATTCCAGGAGAAGGCGTTCTTCGAATACCACCTGTACACGCTCGCCCGCACGGCCTCCGTCCCGCAGAACTCGACCCAGCAGATCGAGCTCTTCCCGACCGCGGTCGGCGTGGGTTGCGAGAAGATCCTCGTGTACCAGGGACAGGCGGGAAGCTGGGGCTACGGCGACTCGCCCTTCGTCGACCGCAACTACGGCATCGCGTCGAACCGCAAGGTCGACATCTACCTGCGGCTGGAGAACTCCCGGGCGAACGGGCTCGGCGTGCCGCTCCCCGCCGGCCGCGTGCGCGTCTCGCGGGTGGACGAGGCCGACGGCGCGCTCGAGCTCATCGGCGAGGATGTGATCGGCCACACGCCGCGCGACGAGACGGTGCAGCTGCGCCTCGGCTCCGCGTTCGACGTGGTGGGCGAGCGGCGCCAGCTCGACTTCCGCGTGGACAACGCCGCCCGCTGGATGGAGGAGGACATCGAGGTCCGCGTGCGCAACCGCAAGCCCGGGGAGGCGGTCGCCGTGGTGGTGCGCGAGAACCTCTACCGATGGAGCCGCTGGAGCATCGTGAAGCGCAGCCAGGACTTCACGCGCGAGGATGCACGCACGATCGACTTCCCCGTCCGGATCGCTCCGAAGGGGGAAGCCGTCGTGCGCTATACGGTGCGCTACAGCTGGTGAGGCGGCGGGCGGCCGCCGCTACTTCCTGGCCTTGAGGGCCGCCGCGCGGGTGTTGGCCTGCGGCTTCTTCTCGCCGCCCTTGGGCGGCGTGGATTTCGCGTTCGTGGGCTCCGGCTTGGGAATCGGCTTGCCCATCTTGCGCATGTTTTCCTGGTAGTTCTTCACGGCGCGGTCCTCGGCCGCGGTGAGCTCCTGTTTGGACTTCTCGGCGGCCGCCTTCTTCTTCGCGTCGGCGGCCTCCTTCGCCGCCGGGTCCATCGGCGGCGGCGGGGGAAGCTTCGCGAGGGCCGCCGTGCAGGCGAGGAGCAGCGCCGCGGCGAGCCCCGCGGCATGGATGCGAGTGGTCATCAGTCGTCTCCCGGAGCCGGTTGCGGCTGCGCGCCCGCGATCTTCTCGGGCCGCTTGCCCTGCCTCACCTCGTCGTACCAGATCGAGTGGTGCTCCTTCGCCCACTCCTCGTCCACGTAGCCGTCGCGCATGGCGCGGTAGGCGCCCTCCATGCCGATCGTGCCCATGTAGATGTGCCCGAAGGCGGCGCAGATGAAGAGCACGGCCGCGATCAGGTGGATCACGTTCGCGGTCTGCATCGATTCGCGCACCTGGTTCCAGTTGGGGAAGTCGAGGATGAGGCCGGTCACGCTCATGACGATGCCGAGGAGCGTGAGCCCGCCCCAGAACCACATCTTCTCGAGGCCGTTGAAGCGCCCGGACGGAACCTCGTGGCCGGAGAACATGCCGCCGAAGCTCCCGATCCACTTCCAGTCGTAGGACCTGAGGAGGTTGTCCTTCACGTAGATCAGGAACCCGACCACGATCGAGAAGATGAAGAGGGGACCCACGAAATTGTGCAGGTTCTTCGACACGATGGTGAGCCACGAGAAGCCGGTGTAGCCCAGCCACGGCAGGATGAGGTACTTGCCGAAGAACAGGATGATCCCGGTGAGCGCGAGGAACACGAAGCTGATCGCCATCGTCCAGTGCGCCGCACGCTCGACCGCGTTGAAGCGCTCGATGAGGCGGCCGGTCGGCGCGCCCTTGAGGCGGATCGGGCCCTTGATCAGGTAGAAGACGATGATCGCGGCGAGCACCAGCACGATCAGCCAGCCGCCGACCTGCGTGAGCGGGCCGTTGCGCAGCGCGCGCCACTCGCGGCCGGTGCCGGAGATGAGGACGTTCTTCTCCGATCCCGGCAGCGAGGCGTATTGCGGCTTCTCGCTGAGCTGGGTCCAGTTCGCCGGCGGGTTGTTCCAGCCGGGTACCGCCGTCGACACCTGACCGGCGCCGGGCGGCGACTCGGCCTTCGGCTGCTCGACCTGCGGCGGCGCGTTGTGCTTCACGTCCTCGCCCTTGGTCGGCGCCGTGGTCGGCGCCGCGGGCGATTGCGCGAGCGCCGCCGTGGAGAACGGCAGCGCGAGGGCCGCCCCGAGGATCAACGCGCCGAAGCGGCGCGCATGGCTTCGAAACATGGCTTCGTCCTCCAGGTTATTTTTTGGCGTCGCCGGTGCGCAGGTATTCGTCCGAATGGTCCGCGCGGTCGGTGAGGGCCTGCTCGAACTTCTGCTTGTCGCCCTTGAAGAGGTCGCCCGCGTAGGGCTTCACGTCTTCCTTGCCGGCGTACGGCTTCGCGGCGTCCTGCGGCACCTCGTGGCACGCGGCGAGCGCGAGCGCCGCCGCGGCCGCGAACAGGGTCTTCTTCATGCCTTCGCTCCCAGGTTGTCGGACACCTTGTCGCTCCCGCCGTAGGCGGTCGACCAACCCCACAGCTGCTCGCCCTTGCCGCGCGTCACCACCCGCGTCTTGTAGATCTTCGCGATCACGGCGGAGTCGCCCGCCATGAGCGCCTTGGTGGAGCACATCTCCGCGCAGAGCGGGAGCTTGCCTTCCGCGATGCGGTTGCGGCCGTACTTGCGGAACTCCTCCACGGAGAAGTTCTCCTCCGGGCCGCCCGCGCAGTAGGTGCACTTGTCCATCTTGCCGCGCAGGCCGAAGGCGCCCGCCTGCGGTAACTGCGGCGCGCCGAACGGGCAGGCGTAGTAGCAGTAGCCGCAGCCGATGCAAAGGTCCTTGTCGTGCAGGACGATCTGGTCGTCGGTGCGGTAGAAGCAGTCCACGGGGCATACCGCCATGCAGGGCGCGTCCGTGCAGTGCATGCACGCGACCGAGATCGAGCGCTCACCGGGCACGCCGTCGTTCAGCGTCACGACGCGCCGGCGGTTCACGCCCCACGGCACCTCGTGCTCGTTCTTGCAGGCGGTGGCGCAGGCGTTGCACTCGATGCAGCGCTCGGCGTCGCAGATGAATTTCATTCGGGCCATGGTCGTCTCCTCACGCCTTCTCGAAGTTGCAGAGCGTGGTCTTGGTCTCCTGCATCATGGTCACCGAGTCGTACCCATACGTGGTCGCGGTGTTCACCGCCTCCCCGCGCACGATCGGCGCCGCCCCTTCCGGGTACTTGTCGATCAGGTCCTTGCCCTGCCACCAGCCGGCGAAGTGGAACGGCATCCAGCTCGTACCCGGCCCGACGCGCTCGGTGACCAGCGCGCGCACCTTGAGCGTGGCCCCGGTGGGCGTCTTGAGCCAGATCCAGTCCCAGTACTTGACGCCGCGATCGGCCGCATCCTTGGTGTTCACCTCGGCGAAGGCCTCCTGCTGCAGCTCGGCGAGCCAGGGGTTGGAACGCGTCTCGTCGCCGCCGCCCTCGAACTCCACCAGGCGCCCGGAGCTCAGCACGATCGGGTACTTCTGCGCGACGTTGTCCTGCACCGCCTTCTGCTGCACGGTCTTGAAGAGCGTCGGCAGCCGCCAGAAGGCCTTCTTGTCGTCGTGCGTCGGGTACTTCGCGACCAGGTCCGGGCGCGGGCTGTAGATCGGCTCGCGGTGCTGCGGGATCCCGTCGGGGAAGTTCCAGACGATCGCGCGTGCCTTGGCGTTGCCCCAGAAGTGCACGTTGTGGTTCACCATGCACACGCGCTGGATGCCGCCCGAGAGGTCGGTCTTCCAGTTCTTGCCCTCGGCCGCCGCCTGCTCCTCCGGCGTGAGCTCGTTCCACCAGCCCAGCTTCTTCATGAGCACGTGGTCGAACTCGGGGTGGCCGACGGTGATCTCGGAATCCTTCACGTGCGAGCCGTCGGCCGCGAGCAGGCTCTCGCCGTCCTTCTCGATGCCGAAGTTCGCCCGGAAGCAGCCGCCGCCGTCCATCATCTTCAGGTCCTCGCGGTAGAGGACCGGCGAGCCCGGGTGCTTCACCTGCGGCGTGCCGTAGCTCGGCCACGGCATGCCGAAGTAGTCGCCGTTGCAGTCGTACCCGGTTTCCTTGTCGACCGTGGGCTTGGTGCAGCGCAGCGTCTTCACGTCGAAGGCGCCCATGTTGCGCATGTGGGCCTTGAGGCGCTCGGGCGACTGGCCGGTGTAGCCGATCGTCCAGTTGCCGCGGTTGATCTCGCGCGTCATGTCCTCGACGAGCGGCTCGTCCCAGCCGGTCTTGTCCTTCACCAGTCGCACGTCCTTCACGAACTCGGGGCCGAAGCCCAGCTTCTTCGCGAACGCGTACATGATCGTCTGGTCGGGCTTGGACTCGAACACCGGCTCGATCACCTTCTCGCGCCACTGGATCGAGCGGTTCGAGGCGGTCACCGACCCGGAGGTCTCGAGCTGCGTGCAGGCGGGCAGCAGGTAGACGCCCTCCTTGCGATCGGGCATCACGGACGAGGCCGTCGGGTACGGGTCGACCACGACCATGATGTCCAGCTTCTCCATGGCCTTCTTCATGTCGAGGCCGCGCGTCTGCGAGTTCGGCGCGTGGCCCCAGTACACGACCGCCCGCAGGTTGCTCGGCTGGTCGATGAGGTCGTTGTTCTCGAGCACGCCGTCGATCCAGCGCGACACCGTCATGCCCGGCTTCTCCATGAGCTCCTTGGAGGCGAAGCGCGACTTCATCCATTCGTAGTCGACGCCCCACACCTTGCACCAGTGCTTCCACGCGCCTTCGGCGAGGCCGTAGTAGCCGGGGAGCGAGTCGGGGTTGGGGCCCACGTCGGTCGCGCCCTGCACGTTGTCGTGGCCGCGGTAGATGTTCGCGCCGCCGCCGGAGATGCCGATGTTGCCGAGCGCGAGCTGCAGGATGCAGGAGGCGCGCACGAACGCGTTGCCGATCGAGTGCTGCGTCTGGCCCATGCACCAGATGATGGTCGAGGGCCGGTTCTTCGCCATCGCCTCGGCCGCGGCGTACACGGCGGCCTCGGGAACGCCGGTGACCTCGGTCACCTTGTCCGGCGTCCACTTCTGCAGGACCTCCTCGCGCACCTTGTCCATGCCGTAGACGCGCGCAGCGATGTAATCCTTGTCCTCCCAGCCGTTCTTGAAGATGTGGTGGAGCATGCCGAAGAGCAGCGCCACGTCGGTGCCGGAGCGGAAGCGGATGAACTGGTCCGCCTTGGCGGCCGTGCGCGTGAAGCGCGGGTCGCACACGATCATCTTCGCGCCGGTCTCCTTCGCGTGGAGCGCGTGCAGCATCGACACCGGGTGCGCCTCGGCGGCGTTCGACCCGATGAACAGCATGCACTTGGTGTTCTGGATGTCGTTGTATGAGTTCGTCATCGCCCCATAGCCCCAGGTGTTCGCGACGCCGGACACCGTGGTCGAGTGGCAGATGCGCGCCTGGTGGTCCATGTTGTTGGTGCCCCACATGGACACGAACTTGCGCATGAACTGCGCCTGCTCGTTGCTGTGCTTCGAGGACCCGACCCAGAAGACGGCGTCGGGGCCGCTCTCCTTGCGGATCTGCAGGAGCTTGTCGCCGATCTCGTTGATCGCCTGCTCCCAGCTGATGCGGCGGTACTTGCCGTCCACCAGCTTCATCGGGTACTTGAGGCGGTGCGAGTTCTCGGTCATGCCGTGCTCGCGGATGCTCGCGCCCTTCGCGCAGTGCGAGCCCATGTTGAGCGGCGACTCGAACACCGGCTCCTGGCGCACCCAGACGCCGTCGGTGACGACCGCGTCGATCGCGCAGCCCACCGAGCAGTGGGTGCACACGGTGCGGCGCACGACCGTCTTGCCGGTGCCCTGCGCGTCGGCGGCCGAGGCTTCCCCGATCAGGTTGAGCGGCAATTGCGACGCGAACGCGGCGACGCCGGCCGTGAGCCCGGTGCCCTTGAGGAAGGTCCGGCGGTCGACGGTCTTCGCGGCGAGCGTGGAAACGGCGCGTGCGAGCGGGTTCACCGCCTGCGCCGGGGCCTGCGACTTGCGCGTGAGCAGCATGGTCGGCTCCTCAGACTTCGGTGGTCTTGTAGTACTTCTGGATGTGATCGGTGACGCGATACCCTTCCGCCGTGTCGGCGGCCGAGGCCTGCTTCTGCCCGGCGGGGGCGGTGCCCTTGCGCGCGGTCGCGACCGCGGCGACGGCTCCGGCGCTGCCGAGGCCGGCGGCGAGCAGGAAGTTGCGGCGGCTGGTCGGTCTGGTTTTCATCTCACGCCTCCTTTTTCTGGGACTCGTTCAATCGGGTTTTCCGCGACCCTTCAATCCAGCGAAAACGACTGCGCCTCCAGCGCCATGAAGGCGGCGCCGAGGGCGGCGATCTTCCGATAGTAGTTCGACGCCTCGGCCGAGCCGAGGGCCGCGAAGAATTTCGGCGCCGCGGCCGCGACGTGCGCCTCGAAGAAGCGGCGTTGCTCGTCGAGGGTCGCGGGCCCGCGACCCGCTCCGCCCGCGACCAGCACGCGCATCGCCTCGAAGAGGTAGCCGAACTGGTCCTCGGGCTCCGTCGCCTCGGGGCGCGGCGCGAGGCCGAGCGCGGCGAGGTCCGCGCGCAGTCGCACCCGCGGATGGTCGACGGCGGTCGCGCCGATGTAGTAGCCGGCATAGCGGGAAACGGTGGGCTTGCCGATGGTGGCGAAGAGCGCGTCGTGCTCATCGCCCGCCGCGTCCCCGTCCATCGCCGAGGAAGCCGCGACCAGCTGGCCCCAGGCGCGCGCGAGCGCGGCATCCGCGCCCGGCTCGAGCGGCGGCGACTGGGCGATGCGATGCAGGAGCGCGCCGTCGGGCGCGGCGTGGATCATGCGCGCGAGGAGCGCATAGAGGTTCGCGCGCCCCGCCTCCTCGGGCGGCAGCGGGCGCAGCACGGCGATGGGCGCCGCGGCGGCCGGCGCGCTCACGATCGATTCCCCGCGTCGAGCACGGATATTTCGTCCTTCGCCGACATCATGTCGATCACCCGGCAGTCGCCGCACATCTGCAGGCGGCGCAGGGCCTCCGGACGGGAGAACATCCCGTGGGTCGAAAGCCTTCCCAGCATGGCCTCGACCATCTGCCGGGTGCCGAACGGCTTGTCGCAGCGGATGCAGCGGAAGGGCTGCGTCTCGTTGAGGAGCCGGGCCTCGCGCGCGGGGGCGCCGAGGAGGAGCCGCGGCGAGAGCGCGATCGCGCCTTCCGGGCAGGTCGCCTCGCACAGCCCGCATTGCACGCAATTCCGCTCGACGAACTTGAGCAGCGGGCGGTCCACGCCGTCCATGAGCGCCGACTCGGGGCAGGCGCCGACGCACGACATGCACATCGTGCACTTGTCGCGATCGACGCGCACCTCGCCATAGGGAGCGCCGGCGGGAAGCGCGATCTGCTCGACGGGCTGCGGGGCGAGCTTCGCCAGGTGCTCGACCGCGAATTCGATGCTGGTGCGCTTGTCGTTCGAGAGCGCGAAGGCGGCGGGCGCGACGGCGGCAGGCGCCGGCTCCAGCGCCTCGAGGGCGGCGGCGAGCGCATCGGCATCGCGCGCCTCGAGGAGCGCGAAATGGCGGCCGGCGCGGCCGAGCCCGGCGAGGATCGCCTCGCCGATCTCCATCTGCGCGCGCAGCGCCTCCAGGTATTCGCGGTCCCCGGTTCCCGCGCAGAGAACGACCACCTGGCTCGCGCCGTAGGCGATCGCCGGAAGCATCAGGTCGAGGCCGACCGCGGCGACATGCCAGGCCTCGAGCGGCAGCGCGCGCGGCGGAAGGCCGCGACCCGCGGCGGCCGAAGCCGCGAGCAGCGCGCGCCCGGCGCCTCCGTCGTGGAACACGATGCAGGCATCGCTGCCGCCCGCCTCGCGATACGCGGCGAGGAGCTGCTTCACCTGCGCCCCGCGCTCGGCCACGCGCGGGAACTGGTAGCTCATGGCGCCCGAGGGACAGACCGTCGCGCAGGCGCCGCAGCCCATGCACAAGTGCGGATCGACCTTCACGTGGTCCCCGTCGGGCGAGATCGCCTGCGTGGAGCAGATGTCGATGCACGCGCTGCAGCCCTCGACCTGCGAGCGGCTGTGGGCGCAGAGGCTCTCGCGCAGCGCGAAGTAGCGCGGCTTCTCGAACTCGCCGACCGCTTCGCGCAGCTCCGCGAGCGTGCCTTCGAGCGCGGAAGCCTCGGCCGGGGCGCGGAAATAGCCCTGCGGCGGCTGGTGCATCGCGAACAGCGGCTCGCGGGAGAAATCGAGCAGCAGGTCGAAGCGCGCGGGCGTGACGCCCGCGGCCGGGGCGGCGCCCGATCGCGCGAGCCCGGCGATCGCCGCGTCGAACTCGCCGAGGTAGCCGGTGACGGTCTCGATGCGGCCCGACCAGAGCGCGAACGGCGCGCCGTCCGGCGCGCCGGCATCCGGTGCGAGCAGCGTCACGTGCAGCGATGGGCAGAGCGCTTCGGCGCAGCGACGCGCGCGGGCGAGGTCGTCGCCCGCGACGATGAGCAGGTTCCCGCGGGAATGGTACGAGACGCTGGCGACCGGATCGGGAGGGGCGACGCGCGTGAGGGAAGCGAGGGCGGCGAGCTTGGGCGTGCAGTCCACGGACTCGGCGCTCCAGCCGCGCGCTTCGAGGCCGTGCCGCGCCTGCGGGATGCCGGATCCCGTCTCGGGGCCCGCGCCGTGCGCGGGCGTGGACATTTCGGTGCCGAGCGTCATTGCGTGACGTCTTCGCCACCGCCCCGCTCCCGGCGCAGTGGCGCTCCTCTGTTATCGATGGGGTCCGATGTCATCCGCGGACCCGCCCATTCGCAATCTTGTGCGGAAAGCTTACACCAAGCCCGAGCGGTCGTTAACGAATTATGTCGCGGCGCGATTGTTATCATCCGGGTGCGTCGCGGGCGCAGTGGAAGTATCAGATCCATCCTCCGTACCCGGCCCGGCATGGGGCTCCGCGGCGAGCGGCGCGGGCGCCGGCGCGGCCACCCGGCCCTCGCTTTCGTCCGCCACCTGCGCCGCTTCCGCGGCCGCGGGCTGCGGCTCGCCGTGCAGCGTCGCGAACTGGTTCAGCTTCTCGAGCCAGCCTTCCGGCAGCGGATCGGGCTTGGTGTAGTCGTCGATGTAGACGTCGAGCCCGTCCATCGGATAGAGCGCGGGATCGCTGAAGAGCGTCTTCAGCGCGCGCCCCTTGAGCGCCGGATCGACATCCGCACGCATGAAGGGCGAGAAATCCGAATGGGGCGTAAGCGATTCGACCGGCGGAAGCTCCGGGACGGCGGCCGAAGGCGTCGCCGTCGCCGCGGCCTGCGCAAGCGCGGGATCGGCCGGCGCGGGTGCCGGCGCCTCGGGCGGCGTGGGACCGCCCGTGCGCGCGTCGACCTTGCGGCGCGACCAACGCGCGAGGAACCCTTCGTCCTTGGCGCTCACTGCGACCCTTCCTCGCGAAAGCGCCCTTCCTTTCCCGCGAAGGAACGGGGCTTGCGCCGCTGCTTCGGCTCCGGGCGATAGTTCGCCGCGACCCACTCGTGCATCCACTGCGCGAGCTCGCTCCAGGCGGGCGCGCGCTCCACGCGCTCCGCTCCGTCCATCCAGCGCGCGGCCTCGTTGTAGGAGAGCGTGGCCTGGTAGGGATAGGGCTCGCCGCTCGCCTCGTCCAGCCGCAGCGACACGAACACGCTCGGCTCGTCGCTCGTGGCGTTGAGGTAATACCCCTCCGCCTCGCCGGGGAAAAGCGTGACGGAGAGGCCCGGATGCAGCCGGCGCAGCAGGCGCTCGTCCTCGGCGACCACCCGCACCGCCCCGCCCTCGTCGGGCACGACGCCGGCGAGGACCCAGCGATGGCTCTCCCAGCGGTTCTGCACCGCATGGCGCTCGAGGACCACCGCGAGCGTGCGCGTGGGATGGGCGGACATGACCCCAATATACGGCGAATTCGCGGGGCGCGACGCGTGCTATTCTGGATTTCCCCCGCAATTTCCCGATGCCGATGGCTGCCACGAGCAAGACCGTCATCGCGCTGCATCCGCAGCACGGCGACCTGCCCATCCCGGACCCGCGTCCGGGTGCCGGCACGCCCGTGGACGCCCTGGGGCGGGCGCTGCGCGACCTGCGCATCTCGGTGACGGATCGCTGCAACTTCCGGTGCACGTATTGCATGCCGAAGGAAGTGTTCGGCATGGACCACGAGTTCCTGCCCCATGCCGAGATCCTCACCTTCGAGGAGATCGTGCGCATGGCGCGAGTCTTCCGCGCCCTCGGCACGGAGAAGATCCGCCTCACGGGCGGGGAGCCGCTGCTGCGCCGCGGGATCGAGCGGCTGGTGGCGATGCTGCGCGAGGCGCTGCCCGGGGTCGACCTCACGCTCACCACCAACGGCTCGGCGCTGAAGGCGCGCGCGCGCGCCCTCGCGCAGGCGGGCCTCGACCGCATCACGGTGAGCCTCGATTCCCTCGACGACGCGACGTTCCGCGCCATGAACGACGTGGACTTCCCCGTCGCGCGCGTGCTCGAAGGGATCGACGAGGCCGCGGCCGCCGGGCTCGCGCCGATCAAGGTCAACATGGTCGTGAAGCGCGGCGTGAACGACCACCAGGTGGTGGAGATGGCACGCCATTTCCGCGCTACGGGGCGGATCGTCCGCTTCATCGAGTTCATGGACGTCGGCTCGACCAACGGCTGGCGCATGGACGACGTGATTCCCTCGGCCGAGATCGTGCGGCGCATCTCGGAACGCTTCCCGCTCGAGCCGGCGGAGCGCGACTATCGCGGCGAGGTCGCGGAGCGCTGGCGCTACGTGGACGGGGCCGGCGAGATCGGCGTGATCTCCTCCGTCACCCAGGCGTTCTGCTCCACCTGCACGCGCGCGCGGCTCTCCACCGACGGGCACCTCTATACGTGCCTCTTCGCGCAACGCGGCTACGACCTCAAGCGCGTGCTGCGCGGCGGCGCGGGCGACGAGGAGATCGCCGCGGCCGTGCGCGGCATCTGGCAGCGCCGCACCGACCGCTACTCCGAGATCCGCACCGAGGAGACGGCGCGCCGCGGCAAGATCGAGATGTCCTACATCGGCGGCTGAGGCGATGCGTTACCGGCCGGTCCTCTCCCAGAGCGCGCGTCCCGCGACCTACACCGTCGACGCGGTCGACGAGAGCGGCGCGCGCGTCGCCACACCGATCGCCGGCGAGCATCCCCTCACGCTCTACGTGGACAAGAAGGAGATCGTGACGCTGATGACGCTGGGCGCCGCGCCCGAGGCGCTCGCGATCGGGTTCCTGCGCAACCAGAGGCTCGTGTCGTCGCTCGAGCAGATCGCCTCGGTGCAGGTGGATTGGGAAGTGAACGCCGTCGCGGTCGCCACGCGCGGCGGGCTCGAGGACCTCGAGGCGCGCACGCGCAAGCGCACGGCGACCACCGGCTGCGGCCAGGGCACGGTGTTCGGCGACCTCATGGCCGACATCGAGTCGATCCGCCTGCAGGACGAGACGCGCCTCGACGAGGAAACGCTCTTCGGCCTGCTCAACGCGGTGCGGCTGCACGAATCGATCTACAAGCAGGCGGGCGCGGTGCACGGCTGCGCGCTCGCGCAAGGCTCCGAGATCCTCACCTTCGTGGAGGACGTCGGGCGCCACAACGCGGTGGACGCCATCGCCGGCTGGATGTGGCTCGAGGGCATCGACGGCCGCGACAAGATCTTCTACACGACCGGCCGCCTCACCTCGGAGATGGTGATCAAGGCCGCGCAGATGCAGGTGCCGGTGCTCGTGTCGCGCTCGGGCCTCACCAAGATGGGCCACGACGTCGCGCAGCAGGTGGGCATCACCATGATCGGGCGCGCGGTGAACCGCCACTACCTGCTCTTCACCGGCGCGCATCGGCTGGTGAAGGCGGGCGCCGCCGCGCCCGGCGCCAAGGGCGCGGCCGCCGCGCGCCATGGCTGAGCCCGCCGGCGAAGCGATCGGGCGCTGCCATTGCGGCGCCGTCGAGGTGGTCGCGCGCTTCCCCTCGCGCTTCTGCGCCCACTGCTACTGCGAAAGCTGCCGCACCACCCACGCG
>DATIVM010000378.1:0-11674 GCA_035465975.1 Usitatibacter sp. | reverse complement strand
TGCACTGCACTCGCCGCCCGACGCCCTGCCGATCGCGCAGCGCTTCGGCGAGATCTGGGACCTCTCGGAACCCGCCGTTTCCGCCACGACGCTGGGTCTTTGAACCGCGCGCGCCGATCCGCTACAATCGCGGCCAGCGAGCTCCCTCCATCGCACGAATTTGACGCAGCGCAACAGCCGATCGGGGAGAGCCGCCGAGAATGTCGAGTCCCACCCCCCACCTCAAGGAAAGAGAACAATGAAACAGTACCTGCTCGCTGCCGCCCTGGCGATCGGCCTGGTCGCCTGCAGCAAAGAACCCGCCCCCGCACCCGCCCCGGCGCCCAAGACCGAAGCCCCCGCTCCGGCGCCCGCCCCGGCCGAGGCTGCGAAGCCCGCCGAGCCCCCCGCCGCCGCTCCCGCCCCGGAAGCCGCCAAGCCGGCCGAGCCCGCGAAGCCTGCGGAAGAGCCGAAGAAGTAAGGCTTTCCTCGCCGAACGGAAAAAAGCCGGCCTCGCGCCGGCTTTTTCATGGCCCCTGCGGCGCCGGCGCCGCGGGGCTACAGTCCGCGCCAGTCGAAGCCGGTTTCCTGGCCGGCGACCCCGATCCACGAGGCTTCGCAGCCGGCCCCGGAGGCGAGCGCCGCGGCGGCGAGCTCCGGCCGGTTGTTCTGCTGCGAGAGGTGGGCGGCGATCAGGTGGCGCAGGTTCCCGCGCTCGAGGCTCGCGACGAGGTGGCCGGCCGCCGCGTTGTCGAGGTGGCCGAAGCGCCCCGCGATGCGGTGCTTGAGGGCGAGCGGGTAGTCGCCCTTCATCAGCATGTCGAGGTCGTGGTTGCACTCGATCACCAGCGCGTGGCAGCCGGAGAGCTTCTCCTGCACGTGCGCGGTGGGAACGCCGAGGTCGGTGAGCACGCCGAGGCGCGAGGCGCCGTCGGAGAACACGTATTGCACCGGCTCGCGCGCGTCGTGGGGCACCGGAAACGGCTCGACCGCGACGTCGCCGATCGCGAACGGCGTGTGCGGATCGATGTAGCGCACGAGCACCGCGGGGAAATCGGGCGGCAGCCACTGGCCCGTGCCGCGCGTGAGGTGGACCGGGATCGCGTAGCGCTTGGCGAAACGTGCGACGCCGCCCAGGTGATCGTCGTGCTCGTGGGTGACGACGATCGCCGTCACCTCGCGCGGCTCGAGCCCTGCGCGCTCCAGCCGCTCCTTCGTCCCCGAGAGCGTGAAGCCGCAATCCATCATGACGCGCGTCGCGCCGCACTCCACCACCAGCGCGTTGCCGGAGCTGCCGCTCCCGAGGGAGCAGAACCTCATCCGGCCTCGCGTCCGCGACCGGGCGGGCGCGCGCTGCCCGGCGGTATTGAGCGGCGCCTCGCGTCCGCTCCAATACCGTTCCCGCGGCCCGCCATGGCTCGCTGCTTCCCTACTTGAGTTGCTCGAAGAGGACCGCCAGGATCTTCTTGCCGGTGGAGCCCTTGTCGATGGCGCCGCTCGCATCCTGCACCGTCACCTCCGAGGTGCTGGGGCCGGCGTCGCTCACGTGGATGCGGTACTGGGGCTTCGGGCCCTTGGGCGCCGGCTTCCAGAAGGCGAGCTTGGCGAGGAAGCTCTCGTCCTTGCCGCCGGCCTCGGCTTCCGGATCGATGTAGCGCACGAAGAACAGGCCCTTCGAGCGGTCGCGGTCCTCCACGGTGAAGCCGGTGCGGTCGAGCGCAAGGCCGACGCGGCGCCAGGCGCGATCGAAGCCGTCGTTCAGCACGAGCGGCCCGGCGCCGGAGTTCTCGAGGACCGCGTTGCGCGCCTCGGCAGCCGGGGCGGACGCCGCGGCGAGACGGCCCGCGCCGGCCGGCGCCTTCGCCTGGGCCGCGACCTTCGTCTCCTCGCCGCCGAGCTTCACCATCAAGCGCGAGAGCATCTCGGCCTCGAGCTCGGGATCGGGCGGGAGCGGCTGCCACTTGGTGCTGGTCTGGTTCGTGTCGGTGTACACCTCTTCCATGCCGCGGTGGCTCACGAATACCTCGGTCGTTCCCGGCACCGCACCCTTCTCGAGCCGCGTGCGGAACTTGTCGCGGCGGGGCGTCGAGTAGACGCCGTCGATCACGCGCCCGATCGTGCGGCGGATGAAGTCCTGCGGGATCTTGGCGCGATCCTCGTGCCACTCGGTCTCCATGATCCCGATATCGGGACTCTCGCGCGAGAGCGCGAAGCCGTTGTCGATCCAGAACCGGCGGATCAGCGGCCACACCTTGTCGGGCTCGCCCTTCACCACCAGCCAGCGCTGGTCGCGGTCGCGCTCGAGCTGCACGCCTTTCACCGCGGGAAGGACGGCGGGACCGGTGGCGCGCGCTTCGCCCTGGCCGGCGTTGCGCTTGGTGTAGTCGGAATACGAGGTCTGCGCGTGGGGATCGGGAATCGAGTAGCGGTCGTCCATCGTCGGCGCGCTGAGCTCCGGCGGCACCTCGAGCGGCTGCTCCGCGCGCGCCTGCGCGGCGTCCTTGTAGTCCGGCTTGTTTCCCCCGAACCAGGAGCAACCCGCAGTCGCGAGGGCGAGGGCGGCGGGCATGGCGTATCGGCGCAGAAGCATCATGGGTGTTCGGTGTCCTTCTCAGGAGAGGCAGCCGGCCGCGCGCAGCGCGGACTCGACGGTGGAATGGTGCTGGGACGAAAGGGGAGTGAGCGGCAGCCGCAGGCCCTCGGCGATGCGGCCCATGCGGGCGAGCGCCCATTTCACCGGGATCGGGTTCGACTCGACGAACAGGTGCTTGTGCAGCCCCAGGAGACGGTTGTTCACGGCGATCGCGCGCGCCGCGTCGCCCGCCTTCGCCGCGGCGATCATCTCGTGCATGAGTCGCGGGGCGACGTTCGCGGTGACCGAGATCACGCCGTTCGCCCCGAGCATCGCGTAGGCGAGCGCCGCGTCGTCGTTGCCGCTGAAGACCATGAAGCCGGCGGGCTTGCGCGCGAGGAGGTCCGTGACGCGCTCGATGCTCGAGGTCGACTCCTTGATCCCGACGATGCGCGCGAGCTCCGCGAGGCGCAGCACCGTGTCGTTCGAGAGGTCCGCGATGGTGCGCGAGGGCACGTTGTACAGGATGAGCGGGATGTCGGCCGCCTCCGCGATGGCGCGGAAATGCCGGTACATCCCTTCCTGGGTCGGCTTGTTGTAGTACGGCACCACGGAAAGCGCGTAGTCGGCCCCGGCCTTGGCCGCGAACTTCGTGAGCTCGATCGCCTCACGGGTGGAGTTGCCGCCCGTGCCCGCGATCACCGGCACGCGGCCGCCCGCGTACTCGATCGCCTTCTCGATGAGCAGGCAATGCTCCTTGACATCGACGGTGGGCGATTCGCCGGTGGTGCCGACGATGACGATGCCGTCGGTCCCTTCGGCGACGTGCCAGTCCACGAGGGACTTGAGGCGCGGAAGGTCCAGCGCGCCATCGGCGGCCATCGGGGTCACGATGGCGACGAGACTTCCGGTAAGCATGCGAAACGCCGGCTCGAAAAAGGGAAGATTTTACAGTCTATTCCCGGCGCGCGGCGATGCGTTGGATCGCGGCCTCGCGGGGCTCGTCGACCACCCGGTCCTCGTAGGCGACCACCCGCAGCTTCCCGCGCACCGCCTCGAGGAGCTCGCCGGGCGCGAGGAGGAAGGCGGGATTCGAGGGCTTGCCGAAGCGCTCGTTGCCGCGGGCGAAGGTCTCGTAGATCAGCATGCCGAGGGGCTCGAGCGAATCCACGAGGATCGGCAGGAGCGGCCGGTGGAGGTAGTTCGCGACGACGATCCCCGCCCAGCGACGCCCCGGAAAGGGCCATTCCCCCCGCTCCAGGTCCGCCTCGATCGCGGTGACGCCCGGCGGCGGACCGGCGAACTGCGCGAGGTCCCGGTCGACCGCATCGACCTCGAAGCCCATGCGCGCGAGGAAGCGGGCATGGCGTCCCGAGCCGCAAGCGAGGTCGAGGACGCTTCCGCCGGGTTGGATCCAGCCGGCCCATTCGCGCACCCAGCTCGAGGGCGGCAGGTCGGGAGAGTGCTCAGCCATGCCGCGATGCTATCCTGCGCCCCCATGGGAGGAAATGGACTGCGCAAGGCGGCGAAGCTCGCCGGCATCGTTCTCGCCGTGCTCGCCCTCGCCGCGCTCGGCCTCGTCGGCGGCGGCGCGTGGCTCGGCGAACGCAAGATGGCCCGCACCGTGTCCGTCAGGGTCGTGCCCGTATCCGTCACGGCGAGCTCGGCCTCGCTGCAGCGCGGGCGCTACCTGTTCGAAGCGCGCGGCTGCGCCGAATGCCACGCGGCCGACGGCCACGGCCTCGCGATGATCGACGACCCGAACGGCCTCTTCGTGAAGTCGCCGAACATCACCGGCGGCCGCGGCGGCGTGACCCGCGCCTACGAGGTCTCGGACTGGGTGCGCGCGATCCGCCACGGCGTGAGCCCCTCCGGCCGCCCGCTCCTCGTGATGCCCAGCGAGGACTACAGCCGCATGAGCGACGCGGACCTCTCCGCGCTCATCGCCTACGCGCGGAGCCTCCCGCCGGTGGAGGGCACGGGAACGGAGATCCGCATGCCGCTTCTCGTGAAGGCGCTCTACGGCCTGGGGCGGGTGCGCGACGCCGCGGAGAAGATCGACCATCGGCGGCCGCCCGAGGCCGCGATCGCGCCCGCGCCGGACGCCGCCTACGGCGCATACGTCGCCCAGATGTGCAGGGGATGCCACCGCCCCGACCTCAGCGGCGGCGCGATCGCCGGGGCGCCGCCCTCGTGGCCGAGCGCCTCGCGCCTCGCGCCCGGCCCGCAAAGCGCGATGGCGCGCTACGACACGCTCGCCAAGTTCGCCGCGATGATGAAGAGCGGCAAGCGCCCCGACGGCAGCGCCGTGAGCGCCGTGATGCCGTTCGCGACCCTCGCGGAGCTCGACGACACGGACGTCGCCGCGCTTTACGCCTACCTCACCTCGCTCCCGGCGCACTGAGGCGCGGCTCAGGACACCGCGAGCCAGCGGTCGAGCCGCGCGGGGTCGGCGAGCAGCTCCGCGCTCGGCCCGTCGTGCACGATGCGCCCGCGCTCCATGACGAGCGCGCGCGGCGCGAGCGAGAGCGCGAGCCGCGGATGCTGCTCCACGAGCACGATCGCCATGGCGCCGCCCGCGACCAGCTCGCGCAGCACCTGCGCGAGCTCCTGCACGACGATCGGCGCGAGGCCTTCCATCGGCTCGTCGAGGAGCAGCAGCCGGGGATTGGTGACGAGCGCGCGGGCGATGGCGAGCATCTGCTGCTCGCCGCCCGAAAGCTGCGTGCCGCGGTGGCGGCGGCGCTCGGCGAGGCGCGGGAAGAGGCCCTGCACACGCCCGATCGTCCACGGCCCCGGCCGCGCCACGCACGCGAGGTGCTCCTCCACCGTGAGCGAGCGCCACATGCCCCGCTCCTGCGGCACCCATCCCATGCCGGAGCGCGCGCGCCGATGGGCCGGCCAGCGCGAGATGTCGCTACCCGCCCAGCGCACCGCGCCGCGATGCATTCGCGTGAGCCCCATCACCGTGGTGAGGAGCGTCGACTTTCCCGCGCCGTTGCGCCCGAGGAGCGCCGCGGTCTCGCCCTCCGCGAGCGCGAGGCGCGCGTCCTCCACCACCACCGACTCGCCATAGCCCGAGGCGACGCCTTCGAGCGCGAGGAGCTCAGCCATCCTCGCGTCCCAGGTACACCGCGCGCACGCGCTCGTCGCGCCGGATCTCCTCGGGCTCGCCCTCGGCGAGGATGCGGCCGCCGGCGAGCACCGTGATGCGCTGCGCGAAGCGGAACACGAGACCCATGTCGTGCTCGATGAACAGCACGGTCACGGAGGGCGGAAGGTCCGCGATCGCGCCGAACACTTCGCCGCTCTCGGCCGCGGGGATGCCCGCCGCGGGCTCGTCGAGGAGCAGGATGCGCGGCCGGGTGGCGAGCGCGAGCGCGATCTCCACCAGGCGCTGGCGGCCGTAGGGCAGCGTCGCGGTGCGCCGGTCCGCATCGTCGGCGAGGCGCAGCGTCGCGAGGAGGTCCATCGCCTCCTCGACGTCCTCGGCGTAGCGCGCCACGGGACGGCGCCACTCGGCCGCCCGCCCCTCGCGCTCGAGGATCGCGAGCAGCACCGACTCGAGCACGGTGAGGCCGCCGAAGAGCGTGTTGATCTGGAACGTCCGGGTGAGGCCGCGCTTCACGCGCGGATGCTGGCGCAGGTGCGTGATGCGCTCGTCGCCGAGGTAGACGTCGCCCGAGGTCGGGGGCAGCGCGCCGGTGAGCAGGTTGATGAGGGTCGTCTTACCCGCGCCGTTCGGGCCGATCAGCGCGTGCCGCGCGCCGCGCGGGAGCGCGAGGCTCACGTCGCACACCGCCTCCAGCGCGCCGAAGCGGCGCGTGAGCTGCTCGGTCCGGAGCGCGTTGCTCATGGGCGGGAGAAGCGGCGGCGCAACGTCTCGGCGGCGCCGAGGATGCCGCCGCGGGCGAAGAAGACGAAGGCGACCAGCAGCAGCCCGAGCCAGAACTGCCAGTAGACCGGGTTGATGCCGGCGAGGTAATCCTGCGCGAGCATGAAGAGCGCGGTGCCGAGGAGCGCGCCGTAGAGACGCCCGGTGCCGCCGAGCACCAGCATGATCATCACGTCGGCGGAGCGGCCGAAGCCGAGCGAGTCGAGCCCCACGAACTGCGTGGTCTGCGCGAGGAGCGCGCCGGCGAGCCCGGCGACGCCCGCGCCGATCGTGAATGCGGCGACGAGCCTGCGGCGCACCGGGGCGCCGATCGCCGGCATGCGCGCGCGGTTCTCGCGGATGCCGCGCAGCGAGAGGCCGAAGGGCGAGGCGACGAGCCGGCGCGCGAGGACGAACACGACGAACAGGACCGCGAGGCTGTAGACGTAGGCGGTGTCGCCCGCGAGGTCGAAGGAGAAGACGCCGAGCACCTTCCCCATCGCGATGCCCGGCAGCCCATCCACGCCGCCCGTGAGCCCGGCCGCGCGGTTCGCCGCCTCGTAGAAAAGGAAGCCGATGCCGAGCGTCACCATGAGCCGCGCGAGGTCCTCGCCGCGCACCACGAGGAAGCTCACCAGGTATCCGGCGAGCGCGGCGAGCGCCGCCGCCGCGGCGAGCCCCGAGAGCGGCTCGCCCCAGCCGTGCGCGGCGAGGAGCCCCGCCGTGTACGCGCCGAGGCCGAAGAAGGCGGCGTGGCCGAGCGTGAGGATGCCGGCGTAGCCGAGCACGAGATCGAGCGAGAGCGCGAAGAGCGCGGTGATGAACACCTGGCTCCCGAGCACGCGATAGCCGGGAAAGAGGAAGAAGCACGCGATCGGCACGAGCCACAGCGCGTACTCGGCCGGGTGCCATCTCACGGAGGGCAGCAGGTGCGGCGCCGCGTTCACGTGCGCCTCCCGAGAAGGCCGGCGGGAAACGCGAGGAGCAGCACCACCATCACGGCATAGATGACGAACGCGCCGAGCTCGGGCACGTAGTACTTGCCCGCCACGTCGCAGATGCCGAGGATCATCGCGGCGAGCAGCGGGCCGAGCAGCGTTCCCGCCCCGCCCACGACCACGACGAGCAGGAAGTACACCATGAACTTGAGCGGGAACGCGGAATCGAGCCCCAGCACGTCGATGCCGAGGCCTCCCCCGAGCCCCGCGAGCCCCGAGCCGAGCGCGAACGCGGTGGTGAAGACGCGGTCGACGTCGATGCCGAGGCCGCGCGCGGCGCGCGCGTCGTCGACGGCGGCGCGCACCTGCGCCCCGAAGCGCGTGCGTCCCAGCAGCAACGCGAGCGCCGCGGCGAGCGCCGCGACCACCGCGAGCAGGAAGATGCGGTAGACGCCGAAATCGGCGCCGGCGAGATGGACCTGCCCGCGCAGGAAAGCGGGCAGGCGCACGGGCTGCTGCGAGGCGCCGAAGATCCACGTCGCCGCGGCGATCGACATGAACGTGAGGCCGATCGAGAAGAGCACCTGGTCGAGGTGGCTCGCGCCGTAGAGCCGCCGATAGAGGAGCCGCTCGAGGATCGCCCCCGCCGCCGCGGTCGCGACGAAGGCGAGCGGCAGCGTCGCGAGGAACGGCACGCCGAAACGCGACATCGCGACGACGCACACGAAGCCGCCTGCCATGGCGAAGGCGCCGTGCGCGAGGTTCACGAAGTTCATGAGGCCCATCTGCACCGAGAGCCCCAGGCTCACGAGGAAGAGCAGGCTTCCGTACGCGAGCCCGTCGAAGAGGACGCCGATCACGGCGCGGGCGGCGCGATGGCGGGCGCCGGGCCTGTGAACCCGGCGCGAGTCGGGACCTCCACCTTCCGGGGGACGACGAGTACCCGCACGGCGGGTGCGACGTTCACAGCGGTCATCGGGAAACCTCTCCGGAATTCCCGCGATGATACAAAAAGCGGCGGCCGGTGCGCCCGGGCCTGTCGTTTTCCGCCGCCATGGAGTTAAATGACGGTTCCGGATCCGATCGAAGTGCAGACGCTCCTCAACTTCCTCGCCAGCGTGGCCCTGCTCGTGTGGGGCACGCACATCGTGCGCAGCGGCGTGCTGCGCGTGTTCGGGGCGGACCTGCGCCGCATGCTCTCGCGCAGCATCGCCAGCCGCGGGAGCGCCTTCCTCGCCGGGCTCGGGGTCACCAGCCTCGTGCAGTCCTCCAGCGCGACCGCGCTCATCGCGAGCTCCTTCGTCGCGCAGAGCCTGATCGGGCTGCCGGCCGCGCTCGCCATCATGCTCGGCGCCGACGTGGGCACCGCGCTCATGGCGCAGATCTTCTCGCTCGACCTGTCGTGGCTCTCGCCGCTCCTCATCCTCGTCGGCGTGATCTTCTTCCTCACGCGCCGCGACTCGCGCGCCGGCCAATTGGGGCGCGTGGCGATCGGCCTCGGCCTGATGCTCCTCGCCCTGCAGCTCGTGATGGCCGCGACCCGCCCCATCACGCAGGCGCACGGCGTGCGCGTGATCTTCGCGACCCTCTCCGGCGACACGATGCTCGACATGCTGATCGGCGCGGCCTTCGTGATGGCCTCGTTCTCGAGCCTCGCGGTGGTGCTGCTGTGCGCCACGCTGGCCGCCTCGAACGTGGTCGCGGTGCCGGTGGCGCTCTCGCTGGTGCTGGGCGCGAACCTCGGCAGCGGCCTCCTCGCGCTCGCGGTGAACGCGCGCACCACGGGCGGCGGGCGGCGCGTCGCCTTCGGCAACCTGCTCTTCAAGGTCCTGGGCTGCCTCGCCTTCGCGCTGGCGCTCCCGTGGATCGGCCCGCTCCTCGCGCGCGTGGATTCGGACCTGCGCCGCCAGGTGCTGAATTTCCACGTGCTCTTCAACGTCGCGATCTCGATCGCGTTCATCGGGCTCACGGAGTTCACCGCGCGCCTCGTCGAGCGCTGGGTGCCCGCGGGCAAGGAGACCGCCGTGCACGCCGAGCCGCGCTTCCTCGACGCCGCCGCGCTCGGCACGCCCGGGCTCGCGCTCGCCAACGCCGCGCGCGAGACGCTTCGCATCGGCGACACCATCGAGCAGATGCTCAACGGCGTGATCGAGGTGATCCGCACCAACGACGCCTCGCACGTGAACGAGATCATCAGGCTCGACGACGACGTGGATCGGCTCTACACGGCGGTGAAGCTGTATCTCACCCAGATCAGCCGCGAGCAGCTCGACGAGCGCGACAGCCGGCGCTGGCAGGAGATCATCTCGCTCACCATCAACCTCGAGCACGTGGGCGACATCCTCGAGCACATCCTGCTCGACCTGCGCGACAAGAAGATCGCGCACCGCCTGTCGTTCTCGGAGGCGGGCATGAAGGAGATCATGGGGCTGCACGAGCGCCTGGTCGCGAACCTGCGCCTCGGCCTCTCGGTCTTCCTCAACGGCGACGTGGAGATGGCGCAGCAACTCCTCGCGGAGAAGGAGCGCTTCCGCGACCTGGAGCGCGCCTACCACGAGACGCACCTCGAGCGCCTCGCCGACCAGTCGATGCCCGCCATCGAGACGAGCTCGCTGCACCTCGACATCATCAGCGACATGCGGCGCATCAACTCCTTCTTCTGCTCCACCGCCTACCCGATCCTCGAGCAGGCGGGGAAGCTGCGCAGGAGCCGGCTCCTCGTCGGCGGCACCGGCGCCTATCCCGCGCGCCCCGACCTCGCCCCGCCCAGCGCTTCGAAGTAGTCTTCTCCCACTTTGCGCACCTCGAGCCCGGGGAAATGTCCGATCGGCTATTGAAGGCGTAGGACAGGGCGTATTCGCTGCAGCATTCCATCTCGGCACAGCGGGCAACCACCGCTTTGACGCGATCCGATGCACCGGACCCGCAGCAACATCTCGGCGTCGATCCTGCAGGCAACCACCGCATCGCCGATCGAACAGGGATGTTGAATCGCCCCAACAAGTTGGGGACCCCCGCAAGGGCTGAGGTCGCGTGAGTCGCGGGCGCGTGCTCCCACGTGTGCGGTGGGTCGGTGGGAGATTCGCTTTGCTGCGTGCTGCTGGACTTCTCCCGGACGAGGACGAAGCGGTTCCCCTCGAGAGGCGCGCGGTGGTTGCCGAGAGAATCGACGCCGCGATGCTGCCCCCGGGTCCACTAGTCGCCGAAGCGGTGGTTGGCTGACGGTTCACGACTCGAATGCTGCAGTCTCCCTGTCCGGATCCGAAGTCGTCACTCCGCCGGGTCGAGGGGAACCGCTTCGGCATCGGTCGCAAACTTCCTGCATCCGGAGACGGGAAAAGGAATCTTTGCCCGCCCGCCGGGGTCGAACCGTCGCGCACGAGTGGCTTTCGCGGACACGCGCCACCGCACCCATCCCCGCCCCTGCACGGCGGCCGATTTCGAGCGCATCTTCACCGCCGCCCTCTAGGGGAATAGAGTTGCAGTCATGGAACCGCTCCGAATAGGCGTCTCCGGGCGCCTGCTCTACCCGGATTCGAGCCGATCCTTCCTGCCCACCAAGTCGGTGCAGTACCTCGAGCAGTCGGTCGCCAACTGGCTCATGTCGGGCGAGGTGCTCGCCTTCATGGTCCCGGCGATGAGCCTCGCGGCGGCGCACCGTCCCAAGTCCCTCAAGGTGCGGCACTACGTCGACGCCCTCGACGGGCTGCTCCTGCAGGGCGGCGCCGACGTCTCGCCGAAGAGCTACGGGGAGGCCCCGCTCAACCCGATGTGGGCCGGCGACGAGGTGCGCGACCAGTACGAGATCGAGCTCTTCCACGAGTTCGTGACCCAGGGCAAGCCCGTGTTCGGCATCTGCCGCGGCCACCAGCTCGTGAACGTCGCGCTCGGCGGCTCGCTCTACCAGGACATCGCCACCCAGTGCCCCGACAAGGCCTCGCACCGCGACGACGCACGCTACGACTCGCACTTCCACGACATGCGGATCCTCCCCGGCACGTGGCTCGCCCGCGTGTACCCGGACGTCGCCGTCGCGCGCGTGAACACGATCCACCACCAGGCCATCAAGCACCTCGGCGAGGGTCTGGTGGTCGAGGCGACCAGCGAGCCCGACGGGGTGATCGAGGCGATCCGCTGGGAGGGCCACAGCTTCGTGGTCGGCGTGCAGTGGCACCCGGAATTCATCGACCCGGCCGACCCCACGCTGATCGACAGCAAGCCGCTGCTGCGCGCCTTCCTCTCCGCATGCGAGCTGCGCAAGAAGACCGGCAAGGCCTCGCCGGTGATGGCGATCCGGGCGGCCTGACGCTC
>DATIVM010000377.1:0-3666 GCA_035465975.1 Usitatibacter sp. | reverse complement strand
GAGGCTGCACCCATGCCGCTCCTCATCGCGCGCGCTTCCGACCAGCGCCTGCTCTACCTCAACCGCAAGGCGCTCGAGCAGCTGGGGCTCGATTTCGCCGCGGCCCTCGACCGGCCGTTCTCCGACTTCCACGCCGACCCCGCGATCCGCGCCGCGCTCGGCGAGCAGCTCGCGCGCCAGGGTGGCGTGGACGACTTCGAGGTGCACCTGCGCGCGGCGGGCGGGCGCGAGGCGTGGCTGCTGCTCTCCGCGCGCCAGCTGCACTACGCGGGCACCGAGTGCCTGCTCATCGCCCTCGCCAACATCGACGACCGCAAGCGCGTCCAGGAGGACATGCGCCGGCGCGCGCTGCACGACCCGCTCACGGGCCTGCCCAACCGCGCCATGTTCCTCGAGTCGCTCGAGCGCGCCATGCACAAGGCGCGGCGGCGCTCCGCGCAGTTCTCGATCCTCTTCGTCGACCTCGACCGCTTCAAGGAAGTGAACGACACCATGGGCCACGCGGCGGGCGACGCGCTGCTCAAGGCGGTCGCGGAGCGGCTGGTCATGGCGGTGCGCCAGAGCGACCTCGTGGCGCGGCTGGGGGGCGACGAGTTCGTGATCCTGATCGAGGAGCACGGCGGGCCCGAGGAGGTGATGATCGTCGCGCAGAAGGCGCTCGCGATGGCGAGCCGCCCGGTGCCGGTGGACTGGCGCGAGGCGACGGTCTCGGCGAGCATCGGCATCGCGAGCTTCCCCGAGGACGGCGAGGACATCGAGACGCTGCTCGCCAACGCCGACGCCGCGATGTACCAGTCGAAGGAGCGCGGGCGCAACAACTTCCAGTTCTACTCGCCCGAGCTCAACGTGATCTCGCACCGGCGCCTCGAGCTCGAGCGGCGCGTGCGCGAGGCGCTCGAGCGCCGCCAGCTATTCCTCGAGTACCAGCCGGAGATGGAGCTCGCCTCGGGAAGGCTGGTCGCGGCCGAGGCGCTGCTGCGCTGGAACGACCCGGCCGCGGGCGTGGCGACGGCGCCCGAGTTCCTGCCGGTCGCCGAGGAGACCGGCATCGCGCCCGCGATCGGCGCCTGGGTGCTCGACCGGGCGCTCGCCGACGCGCGCGCGTGGCGCGACCGTGGCCTCGAGCTGGTGGTGGGCGTGAACCTCTCCGCGCGCCAGCTGCAGCAGCCCGACCTCGCGGAGCAGGTGGCGCGCGCGCTCGAGGCGCATCGCATGCCGCCCGCCGCGCTGCGGCTCGAGATCGCCGAGCCGGTGCTGATGGAGGGCGAGGACACGGCGCACCGGACGCTGCGCTCGCTCGAGGCGCTCGGCGTGCAGATGGCGATCGACAACTTCGGCAGCGGCTTCTCCTCGCTCGGCCTGGTGCGGGGCCTGCCGTTCCGCGTGGTGAAGATCGACCGCTCGCTCGTGAGCAGTTGCGCGGTGCGCCGCGAGTGCGCCGCGATCGTGCAGGCCACCGCGGCGATGGCCCATGCGCTGGGGCTGCGCGTCGTGGCGACGGGCGTCGAGAACGAGGAGCAGCGCGCGCAGATGGCGGCGTTCGGGTGCGACGGCGCGCAGGGCGTGCACCTCGGGGAGCCCGCCGCGGCGAGCCGGATCCTCGAGATGGCCGCTACATCGCAGCGATCACCATCGCTGTGGCCGTCGTGACCTTCTTCGCGTAGGCGAGGTCGAGGAACTCGTTCGGGCCGTGCGCGTTGGAGCGCGGGCCGAGCACGCCCGTGACGAGGATCTGCGCCTGCGGGAACTTCGCGCCCAGCATGCCCATGAAGGGGATCGTGCCGCCCTCGCCCATGCAGGCGGCGGGCCGGCCGAACAGCGCCTGCGAGGCCTGGTCGAGCGCCTCGGATAGCCACGGCGCCGTCGAAGGCGCGTTCCAGCCGGTCGCCGCGGAATCGCAATCGAAGCTCACCACGGCCGAGTACGGAGGGTCCTGCTCGAGCATCGACTTCATGGTCTTCGCCGCGGCCTCCCCGTCGACCGGGGGCGGGAGCCGCATCGAGAGCTTGAGCGCGGTGCGCGGCCGCTGCACGTTGCCCGCGGACTCGATCGCCGGGAGCCCATCGGCCCCGGTCACCGCGAGCGCCGCGCGCCAGGTGCGGTTGAGGACGAGCTCCACCGGGTCCCTGGTCGCCGGCTGCGCGAAGAGCCGCGCGGTGCCCGGGTTGTCGCAGCAGCTCGCCCACGGGAAGCGCTGCCAGAGCGAGTCGCCGAGGATCTGCGCGGCCTGCCGCGCCTGCTCGATGCGTTCCTCGGGAATCGCGCAGGCGAACTCCCCCGGCTTCACCACGCCGGTGCGCGAGTCGTCGAGCCGGTCGAGGAGCTGGCGCGCGATGCGGAAGGAGGACGGCACGATGCCGCCCGCGTCGCCGGAGTGCACGCCCTCGGTGAGGATGCTCACGGAAAGGGTGCCGTTCACGAGGCCGCGGAGCGACGTCGTCACCCAGAGCTGGTCGTAATTGCCGGCGCCGGAGTCGAGGGCGATGACGAGGCCCACGCTCCCCATCCGCGGGGCGAGCGCGTCGAGGTAGGCGGGCAGGTCGTAGCTGCCGCTTTCCTCGCAGGTCTCGATGAGGCCCACGCAACGCGGCCTCGGCACGCCCTGCACGTCGAGCGCGAGGATCGCCGAGAGCGCGGCGAAGATCGCGTACCCGTCGTCGGCGCCGCCGCGCCCGTAGAGGCGGCCCTCCTCGATCACCGGGGTCCAGGGACCGAAGCCCGGACGCCACCCGGTCATCTCCGGCTGCTTGTCGAGGTGCCCGTAGAGCAGCACCGTCTGGTCGTCCGCGCCGGGCGTGGCGGGCACGTCGAAGAAGATCACCGGCGTGCGCCCTTCCAGCCGCACCACCTCGAGCTCGAGCCCGGCGACCGGCTGGCGCAGCACCCAGTCGCGGGCGAGGCGCACCGCCTTCTCGATATGGCCGGACTCGCGCCAACGCGGATCGAAGTGCGGCGACTTGGCGGGGATGCGCACGTACTCGACGAGCTGCGCGACGATGTCCTCGTCCCATTGTCGGGCGATGCGGCCCTGCAGTTGCGCCGCGTTGTACGGCGGCGTGAGGGGCTGGCGTGCGGTCATGTGGCGCCTCCGGCCGGAAACGGGTTCCGATTTCGAATGATTGTATCCTCCGGACATGGACGCGCTGCCCTGGTTCCGGATCTTCATCGCCTCCTACCTGGTGTGGGTGGTCCTCGCGGTGGTGAGCCTCCTGCTGAACCGCCGCTCGCCCACGGCGACCCTCGCCTGGATCTTCGCGTTCGTCGCGCTCCCGGTGGTCTCGGGGCTCTACTACCTCGTGTTCGGCCCGCGGCGGCTGCACCGGCGCCGGCGCCGCTACGGGGTCGCGCGCTCGCTCGCCGGGCAGGTCTCGCAGCACCTGCGCAACACCTGCGCGCCGCACCGGCCCGCGCTCACGCCGCAGGCCTCGGCGCTCGCCGCGGTGGGCAAGCGGCTCGGCCAGGGCGAGCCCACCTTCGCCGCGGCGGTGCGTCTCTACGACAACGGCGACGACAAGCTCGAGGCGCTCGCCGCGGCGATCGCCGCGGCGCATCACCACGTGCACATGGAGTACTACATCTGGGAGCCGGACAGCGTCGGCACCCGCTTCCGCGACCTGCTGGTCGCGGCGGCACGGCGCGGCGTCGAGGTGCGCGTGCTCTACGACG
>DATIVM010000376.1:0-4293 GCA_035465975.1 Usitatibacter sp. | reverse complement strand
CCCACGCGAAGCGTGTCGTCGAAATGGAAAGGATCGGCGCGCTGGTCGAACTGCGCCATCCAGACGCTTTGCGGCGTCCACGGCACCACGTGCTTCACCTCGCCCTCGGGAATCGTGATGCGGCAACCATGGGCCGCGGCGATGGCCGCGTTGCCGCCCATGTGGTCGGAATGGCAATGCGTGTTGACGAGGCGCTCGAGCGGCTCGCCTTCGAGGCCGCCGGCGCCGGCGAGGAGCGCGAGCGTCTCCTCGCGATGGCTGCAATAGCCCGAATCGATCGCCACGTTGTCGCCGGGCGCGCGCAGCACGACCTGGTTCGAGTTGAGCCAGCCGCGCACGATCACGCGCACGGAAGGGGGAAGCGTCACGGCCATATAGACTTTATGCCATGAATCCGCCCCTCCGACCGCTCGCGGGCCTGCGCGTCGTCTCGATGGCGCTCAACCTTCCCGGGCCGGTCGCCTGCGCCCGGCTGCGCGATTTCGGCGCCTCCGTCGTCAAGGTGGAGCCGCCCTCGGGCGATCCCCTCGAGGGATTCTGCCCCGCGTGGTACGAGCGGCTGCGCGCGGGCATGGAGGTGCGCCGGCTCGATTTGAAGGACGAGGCGGGACGGCGCAGCCTCGATCGGCTGCTCGCTGCGGCCGACCTCTTCGTCACCGCGCAACGCCCCTCGGCGCTCGCGCGCCTCGGCCTCGACGCGGCCTCGCTCGCGGTGCGCCATCCGCGCCTGTGCTGCGTCGCCATCACGGGCCACGGCGCGCCCGACGAGGAGAAGGCCGGGCACGACCTCACCTACCTCGCGGCCCACGGCCTCGTCGCGCCGCCCGCGCTTCCGCCCACGCTCTTCGCCGACATGGCGGGCGCCGAGCGCGCCGTCTCCACCGCGCTCGCGCTGCTGCACGCGCGCGATCGCGACGGGCGCGGCGCCTCGGCGACGGTGCCGCTCGCGCAGGGCGCGTCGTACCTCGCGCAGCCGCTCGAGGAAGGACTGACGCGTCCCGGCGCGCTGCTGGGCGGGGGGCTCGCCGCCTATAATCTCTACGAGGCGCGCGACGGCTGGATCGCGGTGGCCGCGCTCGAGCCGCACTTCGCGCGCCGCCTCGCGGAAGCGTTCGGCCTCGACGCGCTCACGCGCCCCGCCCTCGCCGCGCGCTTCGCCGGCGAAACCGTGCAGCACTGGGAGCGCTGGGCGCGCGAGCTGGACCTTCCGATCGTCGCCGTCCGTTTTCCATCCCCATAGGATCGCCATGCAGATCTCGAACAACGTGTTTCTCGTCACCGGCGGGGGCTCCGGCCTCGGCGCCGCCACCGCCAAGATGATCGCCGACGAAGGCGGCAAGGTCGTGATCGCCGACGTCGCCGACGCGGGCGACTGGGTCGCGAAGCAGCTCGGCGGCAACGGCCGCTTCGCGAAGTGCGACGTCACCGACGAGGCCTCGATGCAGGCGGCGGTCGACGTGTGCATCGCCGCGTTCGGCGCGATCCACGGCCTGGTGAATTGCGCCGGGGTCGCGCCCGGCGAGCGCGTCGTCGGCCGCAACGGCCCCCACTCGCTCGCGAGCTTCCAGCGCACGGTGATGATCAACCTGGTGGGCACCTTCAACGCGATCCGGCTCGCGGCGGCGAAGATGAGCGTGCAGCCGGCATTCCCGAACGGCGAGCGCGGCGTGATCGTGAACACCTCCTCGGTCGCCTCCTTCGAGGGGCAGATCGGCCAGGCCGGCTACAGCGCCTCGAAGGCCGGCGTGAACGGGATGACGCTTCCCGTCGCGCGCGAGCTCGCGAAGTTCGGCATCCGCGTGATGACCATCGCGCCGGGCATCTTCGATACGCCGATGCTGCAGGGCATGAGCGAGGAGGTGCGCACCTCGCTCGGGCAGCAGGTGCCCTTCCCGCCGCGCCTCGGGCGGCCCGACGAGTACGCCTCGCTGGTGCGCGAGATCGTCGAGAACGAAGTGCTCAACGGCGCGGTGATCCGCCTCGACGGCGCGATCCGGATGGCTGCCAAATGAGCGATAATTAGAGTCCGGCCCCCCCACGAGGGGCGCCGGTTCGCAGCCCGGGAAGCCCCGGGCCAAGACCCCCCAGGGAGCCGGCATGCTGTTCGATACCCATCTCACCGAGGAATTCGACGCGCTTCGGGACACGGTCAAGCGCATGTGCGACGCGGAGCTCGCGCCGCGCGCGGCCGCGATCGACGCCCGCAACGAGTTCCCGGCGGACATGTGGCGCAAGCTCGGCGAGCTCGGCCTTCTCGGCATGACGATTCCCGAAGCCTACGGCGGCACCGGGCTCGGCTACGTCGCGCACGTGGTGGCGATGGAGGAAGTGTCGCGCGCCTCGGCCTCGGTGGGCCTTTCCTACGGCGCCCACTCGAACCTCTGCGTGAACAACCTGTTCCTCAACGGGAGCGAGGCCCAGCGCCGCAGGTACCTGCCGAAGCTCTGCTCGGGCGAGCACGTGGGCGCGCTCGCGATGAGCGAGCCGGGCGCCGGCAGCGACGTCGTGGGATCCATGGCGTGCCGCGCGGAGAGGAAGGGCGATCGCTGGATCGCGAACGGCTCGAAGATGTGGATCACCAACGGTCCCGACGCGGACGTGCTCATCGTCTACATGCGCACCGCGCCGAAGGACCAGGGCTCGCGCGCGATGACCGCCTTCATCGTCGAGAAGGGCATGCGGGGCTTCTCGACGGCGCAGAAGCTCGACAAGCTCGGCATGCGCGGCTCCAACACCTGCGAGCTGGTGTTCCGCGACTGCGAGATCCCGCAGGAGAACGTGCTGGGCGAGGTGAACGGCGGATCGCGCGTGCTGATGCGCGGCCTGGACACCGAGCGCTGCGTTCTTTCGGGCGGGCCGATCGGCATCATGCAGGCCGCGATGGACCTGGTGCTGCCCTACGTGCACGAGCGCCGCCAGTTCGACCAGCCGATCGGCACCTTCGAGCTGATGCAGGGAAAGCTCGCCGACATGTACGTGAAGCTGCAGTCCTCGCGCGCCTTCAGCTACCGCGTCGCCACCGCCCTCGACCAGGGGCGCGGGCGCGCCGCGCGCAAGGACGCCGCCGCCTGCCTCCTCCTCGCCTCCGAGAACGCGGTGCAGGTCGCCCTCGAGGCGATCCAGGCGCTCGGCGGCAACGGCTACATCAACGAATTCCCCGCGGGCAGGCTCCTCCGCGACGCGAAGCTGTACGACATCGGGGCCGGCACGAACGAGATCCGCCGGATGCTCATCGGCCGCGAGCTCTTCGAAGAATCGGTTTGACGGAAAGGAAGGTCATGGAAAGCATCGTCATCGTGGGCGCCAAGCGAACCCCCATCGGCGCCATGCAGGGCAAGTTCAACAACCTCGCGGCCTCCGATCTCGGCGCGACCGCGATCAAGGCCGCCGTCGAGCAGGCCGGGGTGAAGCCGGGCGAGGTGGACGACGTGCTCTTCGGATGCGTGCTGCAGGCGGGCCAGGGCCAGGCGCCGGCGCGGCAGGCGGCGCTCAAGGCAGGGCTCCAGAACACTACGCCCGCGACCACCGTGAACAAGATGTGCGGCTCGGGCATGAAGGCCGCGATGATGGCCTGCGACGAGCTCGCGACCGGCAACGCGAAGATCGTGGTCGCGGGCGGCATGGAATCGATGACCAACGCGCCGCACCTGCTGCCCAAGGCGCGCGGCGGCTATCGCTACGGCGCGCAGCAGCTGCTCGACCACATGGCGACCGACGGGCTCGAGGACGCGTACCAGGGCAAGCCCATGGGCTTCTACGCCGACAAGACCGCGGAGAAGTACGGCTTCACGCGCGAGCAGATGGACGAGTACTCGAAGGAATCGACCACGCGCGCGCTGAACGCGGAGAAATCCGGCGCCTTCGCCGACGAGATCGCCCCGGTCGCCGTGAAGACGCGCGCCGGCGAGGAAGTGGTGAAGGAGGACGAGACGCCCTTCACCGTGAAGCTCGACAAGATCCCGACGCTGCGACCCGCGTTCAACAAGGACGGGCGCGTCACGGCGGCGACCTCCTCCTCCATCTCCGACGGCGCCGCGGCCCTCGTGATGATGACCGAATCGGAAGCGAAGAAGCGCGGCGCGAAGCCGCTCGCGCGCATCGTCGCCTATGCGAGCAACGCCCACGAGCCGGAGTGGTTCACCACGGCCCCGGTGGGCGCCATCCAGAAGGTCCTGCAGAAGGCCGGCTGGAAGGCCTCCGACGTCGACCTCTTCGAGGTGAACGAGGCGTTCGCGGTGGTCGCCATGGCCGCGATGAAGGATGTCGGCATCCCGCACGACAAGATCAACGTGA
>DATIVM010000375.1:0-4474 GCA_035465975.1 Usitatibacter sp. | reverse complement strand
GTAGGGATAGTCCGCCGGCACGTTCACGGTCTTCGAGATGCTGGTGTCGATGAACGGCGCCACCGCGGCCACCATCGCCTGGTGCGCGTCGGCGCTGATCTCGAGCGCGCCCACGAAGTAGTCGGGCAGCTTCGTTTCCTCGCCGTGCAGGTGCCGGAAGAGGCGCCACGCGTGGTCCTCGACGCGGAACTCCTTGTGGGTGCCGTCGCCCATGCGCTTCTTGCGCGTGTACGTCCACGAGAACGGCGGCTCGATGCCGTTCGATGCGTTGTCGGCGAAGGCGAGGCTGATGGTGCCCGTGGGCGCGATCGCGAGCAGGTGCGAGTTGCGGATGCCGTGCTTGCGAATGGCGTCCTTGATCTCGTTCGGCAGGCGCGAGGCGAAGCTGCCGCCGGAGAGATAGAGGTCCCGGTTGAACATCGGGAACGGCTCGCGCTCCTTGGCGAGATCGACCGAAGCGAGGTACGAGCGGTCGCGCATGTACTCGGTGATCTTCGCGGCCATGTCGCGCGCCGGCTGCTCGTCGTAGCGCAGGCGCAGCATCACGAGCGCATCGCCCAGTCCCGTGAATCCGAGCCCCACGCGGCGCTTCGCCTTCGACTCCGCATCCTGCTGCTTGAGCGGCCACGGCGTCACCGTGAGCACGTTGTCGAGCATGCGCACCGCGACCGCGACCACCTCGCCGAACGCGTCGAAGTCGAAGCGCGCCTTCTTGTCGAAGGGATCGCGCACGAAGCGCGTGAGATCGATCGAGCCGAGACAGCAGCAACCGTACGAGGGAAGGTACTCCTCGGCGCACGGGTTGGTCGCCTCGAGCGTCTCGCAGTAGTACAGGTTGTTGTCGCGATTCGCGCGATCGAGGAAGAGCACCCCCGGCTCGGCATGGTCGTAGGTGGACCGCATGATCTGGTCCCACAGCTCGCGCGCGCGGACCTTGCGGTACACCCACAGCCCGTCGCCGCGCTGGTAGCCGCCGGCTTCCTTGATGTCGGGCGAGGGCTCGGCCTTGTGCACCAGCTCGACGTCCGCGTCCGCCTCGACCGCCTTCATGAACGCGTCCGTCACGCCCACCGAGATGTTGAAGTTGGTGAGCTGGCCGCTGTCCTTGGCGTGGATGAAGCGCTCGATGTCCGGATGGTCGCAGCGCAGCACCCCCATCTGCGCGCCGCGCCGCGAGCCTGCCGATTCCACGGTCTCGCACGACTGGTCGAAGACGCGCATGTACGACACCGGGCCGCTCGCGCGCGAGAGCGTGCCGTGCACGAAGGCGCCCTCGGGGCGGATCGAGGAGAAGTCGTAGCCCACGCCGCCGCCGCGGCGCATGGTTTCGGCGGCCTCGGCGAGAGCCGTGTAGATGCCGGGCTTGCCGTCGACGATCTCGGTGATCGAGTCGCCGACCGGCTGCACGAAGCAGTTGATGAGCGTGGCGGTGAGCGAGGTGCCGGCGGCGGAGTTGATGCGGCCGGCGGGGACGAAGCCCTTCTCCTGCGCCTCGAGGAAGCGCGCCTCCCAGTGGGCGCGCTTCGCTTCCGGCTCCACCGAGGCGAGCGCGTGAGCCACCCGCGCGCGCACCTCCCCGCGGCTCTTCTCGCCGCCCTTCGCGTATTTCTCGAGCAGGACCTCGCGCGAGATCTCCTGCTCGGGAAGGGTTTCGACGGCGGGACGGCCTGGGGACTTGGTGGTTTGTGCCATGATGGAAGCTCTCCTTGAGGGTCCCCCGATTAGAACCGGAACCCCACAAGGTCTAGTTTGATCCTAATCACTTGACACTGCCAGTTGTGGTTGGTGCCCCATGACGACCGAGATCGCGACCCTCGCCGGCGGCTGCTTCTGGTGCCTGGAGGCAGTGTACGACCAGCTGCGCGGCGTGGCCTCGGTGGAATCGGGATACATGGGCGGCACGACGCCCGATCCCACCTATGAGGACGTCTGCGGCGGCGATACGGGTCACGCGGAGGTCGTGCGGCTGACGTTCGATCCCGCCCAGATCTCCTACGCGGAACTGCTGGAGGTCTTCTTCGCGATCCACGACCCGACCACCCCCGATCGCCAGGGAAACGACGTCGGCACCCAGTACCGCTCGGCGATCTTCTTCCATTCGCCGGAGCAGGAGCGCGTCGCCCGCGAGGCCGTCGCGAGGCTGCAGCCCGCGTTCCGCGCCCCCATCGTCACGCAGATCGTGCCGGCGGGCGCGTTCTACAAGGCCGAGGAATACCACCAGGAGTATTACGGGCGCGTCGGCGGCCGCAATCCCTACTGCACCTTCGTCATCGACCCGAAGGTGCGCAAGTTCCGCGAGAAATTCGCGAAGCGGATCAAGGAAGGGCGGTAGGGCCCGCGCGGCGCGCGCGGTAGAATCCCGGGTTCCATGCGAGCCCTGCGCCTCACGCGCATCGTCCACACCATCGGCCGCTACGGCCTGGACGAGTTCCTGCCGAAGCGCGGCACCCGCCTGCTGCGCCTGCCGTTCACGCTCGGCTACTTCGGGCGCGACCGCTCGCGTCCGCGCGCCGAGCGGCTGCGCCTCGCGCTCGAATCCCTCGGGCCGATCTTCGTGAAATTCGGGCAGCTCCTCTCGGTGCGCCCGGACCTGATTCCCGAGGACGTGGCCGAGGAGCTCTCCGGGCTGCAGGACAACGTGCCGCCGTTCCCGTGGGAGCAGGTGGAGGCGACGCTCGAGCGCGCCTACGGCCGTCCGCACACCGAGGTCTTCAAGACCTTCTCGAACGTCCCGATCGCGAGCGCCTCGGTCGCGCAGGTGCACTTCGCCACGCTTCCCGACGGGCGCGAGGTGGCGGTGAAGATCCTGCGGCCGGGCATCCGCCAGGTGATCGAGCAGGACGTGGGGCTGCTGCACACGCTCGCGGGGCTCGTCGAGGACTTCCTCCCCGAGGGGCGGCGCCTGCGGCCGCGCGAAGTGGTGGTGGAATTCGAGCACACGATCACCGACGAGCTCGACCTGCTGCGCGAGGCCGCCAACGCGAGCCAGCTGCGGCGCAACTTCGTCGACGGCCGCCTGCTGGTGGTGCCCGAGGTGTACTGGGACTGGTGCAACCGGGACGTCATGGTGATGCAGCGCATCGACGGCATCCCGGTGAACGCGGTGGGGCTGCTGCGGGAGGCGAACATCGACATCCCGCGCCTCGCGCGCGACGGCGTGGAGATCTTCTTCACGCAGGTGTTCCGCGACGGCTTCTTCCACGCCGACATGCACCCGGGCAACATCTTCGTGCGGCGCGACGGGCGCTACTGCGGCGTGGACTTCGGCATCATGGGCACGCTCTCCGACGCCGACAAGAACTACCTCGCGATGAACTTCATGGCGTTCTTCCACCGCGACTACCACCGCGTCGCGGTCGCGCACGTGGAGGCGGGCTGGGTGCCGCGCGACACGCGCGTGGACGAGTTCGAGGGCGCGATCCGCTCGGTGTGCGAGCCGATCTTCGACCGGCCGCTCAAGGAGATCTACTTCGGCAAGCTCCTGCTGCGGCTCTTCGAGGTCTCGCGCCGCTTCCGCATGGAGATCCAGCCGCAGCTCGTGCTGCTGCAGAAGACGCTGCTGCAGGTGGAAGGGCTGGGCCGCCAGCTCGACCCGGACCTCGACCTGCGCCGCACCGCGCAGCCGATCCTCGAGCGCTGGATGAAGGAGCAGGTGGGGCCGCGCGCCTTCATGCGGCAGCTGCGCGAGGAGGCGCCGCTGTGGGCGAAGACGCTGCCGCAGCTCCCGCGCCTCGTGCACCGCGCGCTCGCCGAGGACCGCGCCGGCCGCGTCGAGGCGGCGATCGAGCGGCTGGAGCGCACGCAGCGCCGGCAGGTGGGGATGCTCGTCGGCATCGCCGCGATGCTCGCGCTCCTCGTCGCGGCCGTCTTCCTTCGCTGACGGAGTCACCTCTCCCTTGGGAGAGGGGTGGGGTGAGGGTCGAAATGTCGAATATTCCGCGTTGACGCTCCCTGCCCGCGGGCGCAGACTCCGCGGCCGAACAACGACAAAGGGAGGCCGCCATGGAATGCGCACTTTCGAAGTCGTTTCGTCCGCTGGGCCTCGCCGCGGCGCTCGCCTTCGCCGCTCCCGCCGGGGCCACCTTCGTCTTCAACACGGTCGACTATCCCGGCGCGGTCTTCACCGACGTGCGCGCCATCGACAACACGGGCAAGATCGCCGGCTACGCGAGCCTCGACGGCGTCACCAACTTCAGCTTCACCTACGCGGGCGGAGCCTTCGCCCCGCTGCCGTTCTCGCCGCTCTCGCCTTCCGCGCTCGGCATGAACGACTTCGGCGCGATCGTGGGCGGAACGGCCACGACGCCCGAGCAGGGATTCATCTTCCAGGCCGGCACGTACACGTACTTCTCGCGCCCCGGCTGGACCAATACCGAGGCGCGCGCGGTCAACAACGCCGGGCTCGTGACCGGCTGGTCGTACGAGACCGACGCCTCGGGAGGGACGACGTCGAGCTCCGGCTTCCTCTACGACC